>NZ_CAKKMM010000012.1:0-30214 GCF_918698205.1 Microbacterium sp. Bi128
CTACAAGGACGAGACGGGCGTCACCGTCAACATCGAGGCCTACGGCAACGAGCAGCTGAACGACAACTACAAGGTCAAGCTCAACGCGTCCTCGTCCGACTTCGACGTCATGGCCTTCCAGGTGCAGGACGTCATGCGCGAGTTCTCGCGGAACGGCTGGCTCGCCGACATGACCGACTACGTGACCTCGGATGCCGAGTGGAACTGGGAGGACTTCCAGCCCGCCGCCCGCGACGCGGTGGCCCTCGACGGCACCGTCTACGGCGTTCCGGTCATGACCGAGCGGCAGATCGTCTACTACCGCGCCGACCTCCTCGAAGCGGCCGGTCTGGCCGTGCCGAAGACTCTCGCCGACCTCGAGAAGGCGATCGCGACTCTCCACAACCCCGACGGGGGCGTGTACGGCATCGCAATGCGCGGGTCGCGCGTGCCGCTGGTCACTCAGCTGTCGTCCTTCCTCTACAGCTACGGCGCCGACTTCCAGGACAAGGACGGCAACGCCAGCATCGACACCCCCGAGGCCGTGAAGGCGATCGAGTTCTACGGCGATCTGCTGAGCCAGTACGGCCCTCCCGGAGTCACCAACATGGGGTGGGTCGAGGCATCCGCTCTCTTCGCGCAGGGCAAGGCGGCGTTCTACATCGACGCCGACAGCCAGGCGTACACGTTCCTCGACCCCGCGAACAGCAGCGTCGTCGACACCGTCGGATTCGCGCAGTTCCCCGAGGGGCCCGCGGGCTCGAAGTTCTACAACATCGTCCCGCAGACGGTCGGCATCAACGAGTTCTCGAAGAAGAAGGATGCCGCGTGGGCGTTCATCAAGTGGGTGACGAACCAGGAGAACACCAAGTGGCTCCTCGCGAACGAGACCGTCCCGGGTGCCCGCCTCTCGGCCTGGGAGGATGACGCGGCCGTCGCGAACTTCCCCGCCGGTCTGGTGGAGATCGTGCGCAACGTGGCCGACCACGGCGTCGGTCACGACCGGCCGCGTCTCGAGCAGGTCGCCGCAGCCCGTGAGATCGTCGGCGGCCCCGTGATCACCGCGATCGAGGGCGGCAACGCCTCCGACGCCGCCGCGTCGGCCAACACCCAGTTCCAGGATCTCCTCGACTCCGAGAAGTGACCACACGGGGCCCCGGCATCGCCGCCGGGGCCCCACCCCGACCGAAGGAGGAACGGTGGCGAGCATCACCGCCCCGCGCCGTCGCGTCGCCCCCGCGACTCGCGCCGTCGACTGGATCGACGCGCATCTCAAATGGATCCTCATCGCCCCGTCGGTGGTGTTCATCGCCCTGCTGATCGCCTTCCCGATCGGCTACACGATCTTCCTCTCGCTGACCGACTCGTCCGGTGCGGTCTCGCGTCCGTTCGAGTTCGTCGGACTCGACAACTACATCGGCTGGCTCACCGACACCGAGCGCTTCTGGCCGGCCGTCGGCCGCACGGCCTACTTCACCGGCATGGCGCTCGCCCTCGAGATCGTGCTCGGGCTCGCGATCGCCCTCCTGCTGCGCAAGACGTTCCGCGGACAGAGCATCGTGCGCGTGTTCATCCTGCTGCCGCTCGTGGCCACTCCCGTCGCCGTCGGCATGATGTGGCTGCTCATCTTCGAGCCCACGATCGGTTTCGCCAACGTCGTCATGCGCTTCTTCGGACTCCCGGCCCAGGGCTGGCTCTCCGACCCGTCGATGGCGCTGAACACCCTCATCTTCATCGATGTGTGGCAGTGGACGCCGATGGTCATCCTCATCCTCCTGGCGGGGCTGTCCACGCTGCCGGAGGAGCCCGACGAGGCCGCGCGCGTCGACGGTGCCAACGCCTGGCAGCGCTTCCGTCACATCACGTTGCCGCTGCTGGCGCCCGTCATCGGCGCCGCCGCCATCCTCCGCTCCATCGACGCGATGAAGACCTTCGACATCATCTACGCCACGAAAGGCATCGGTGGCGGATCCAGCCACGAGGCGGAGACGCTGAACATCCTCGCGTACGGCCAGGCGTTCCAGTTCTCCCAGTACGGCAAGGCTTCGGCGTTGCTCATGCTCTTCTTCCTGCTGATCGTCGTCGTCCTGCTCGTCCTCGCCATCCTCCGCAACCGGGGAGCCCGCTCATGAGCACCACCGTCACACCCGTCCCCGTCTCTCGCCGCGCCTCGTCGGCCCGGGCCGACGCGCCCGTGCCGCCCCCGATCCCGGCCCGTCGACGCAAGCGTCCGGCCGCGGTCGCGGGCGGAGTTGCCCGCGCCGTCGCCATCGCCGTCGTGGTCCTGTCCTTCCTGATCCCGCTGATCTGGATGTTCCTCGCGAGCCTGAAGCGCAACCTCGATGTCGTCGACCCGGCGAAGACGGTCGTCTTCGAGCCGACGCTCGGCAACTACGACACCGTCTTCGGGGCGCAGAACTTCCTGCCGATCATCGGCAACAGCATGCTCGTGGGTGTCGGCGCCACGTTGCTCGCGCTCGCCATCGGCGTCCCCGCGGCCTACGGCATCGCGAGATACAAGGTGCGCAGCACCACGGCGTTCCTGCTCATGGCCCGTGTCATCCCGGGGGTGAGCCTGCTCATCCCGTGGTACTTCCTGTTCTCGCAGATCCAGCTCGTCGGCACCTATACCGTGCTGATCCTCACGCACCTGTTCGTGACGATGCCGCTGGTGGTGGCGATCATGTCGAGCTTCTTCGACGGGATCCCCGGCGAGTTGGAGGAGGCCGCGCAGATCGACGGGACCAGCCGGATCGGGGCGTTCGTCCGCGTCGTCCTGCCGCTCTCGGTGCCCGGCATCGCCACGGCCGCGATCCTGTCGTTCATCTTCAGCTGGAACAACTTCCTGTTCGCCCTCGTGCTCTCCAGCCAGAGCACGCGCACACTGCCGGTGGCGATCGTCAACTTCACCAGCTACGCCGCGGTCGACTGGGGTGGGCTGATGGCCGCCGCCGTCGTCATCACGGTGCCGGTGATGATCGTGGCCCTGATCGCGCAGAAGTACGTCGTCAGCGGCCTGACCGCCGGCGCGACGAAGGGCTGACCCGTGACGCGTTCTCCCGCGTGGGTCATCGGCGGCGGCTCGGGAATCGGCGAGGCGGCGGCCCATGCGCTCGCCCGGGACGGTCGGCACGTGATCGTGTCGGGTCGCCGCGAGGCGCACCTGGCGCGCGTCGTCGCTGCCGTCCGGGCGGCCGGGGGATCGGCCTCGGCCGCCGTGGTCGACGTCCGCGACGCCGTCGACGTGGCATCCACGGCCGCCGCCGTCGCGCACGAGCACGGGCCGATCGGCGTCCTGGTGTACAGCGCCGGGACGAACGTGCCCGACCGGTTCTGGGGCGGCCTCGACCCCGTCGACGTGTCGTCCGTGATGGATGCCAACCTCCACGGCGCCGTGCGCGCCGTCCACGCCGTGCTGCCCGCGATGCGCGAACGCGGCGAGGGACGCCTCGTGCTGGTGTCGTCGTGGGCGGCGTGGAGGTACTCGCCGGGCGCCGGTGCGGCGTACTCGATGAGCAAGAACGCCCTGGGCGTGTTGGCCGAGACGCTCAACGCCGAGGAGGGTCCCGGCGGCGTCACCGCCACCCACCTGTGTCCCGGCGAGGTGGCCACCGACATCCTCGACACGCGGCCCTCGCCTCCGACCGCCGAGGCGCGCGCGCTCATGCTCCGTCCCGACGACATCGGCGAGGCCGTCGCGTGGGTGGCCGGTCTCCCGCCCCGCGTGTGCGTGAACGAACTCGTCGTCACCCCCGCCGCAAACTCCTCCTACGCCTGATCCGCCCCGGCCCCGAAAGGACCGTCCATGTCCCGTCGTGACATCGTCACCGCCATCCCCACCAGCTTCCACGCCGACGGCAGCCTCGACGTCGACGGCAGTCGGGAGATCTTCCGCTACGTCGCCCGGTCGGGCAACGAGGGCGCCTTCGTCCTCGGGACCACGGGGGAGTTCCCCGCCGTGGACGACGCGGAGTTCCGCACCCTCGTCGAGATCGCGCTCGCCGAACTCGCTCCCGTCATGCGGGTCATCGTGCACGTCGGCCAGCCGAGCGCGTACGAGGCCGTGCGTCGCGTGCGCATCGCCCGCGAGCTCGGGGCGACCGAGTTCGCCGCGCTCACCCCGTACTATCTGCCCGCCGCCGAAGAGGCCGTCTTCGACTACTTCGCCCAGGTTTCGGCGGCCGTCGGCGACGGGGCGCTCTCGGTGTACGTCTACCCCAAGCGCAGCGGCATCCAGGTCAGCCCGGCGCTCCTGGCGCGGCTGTCGGAGCTGCCCGCCGTGGTCGGGGCGAAGGTGAGCGAGCTCTCGCTCGACGAGCTCGCCGCCTACCGCGCCGTCGTCCGTGACGACTTCGTGCTGTACACCGGCGCCGATCGCGAGCTGGTCGCCGCCGGCTCCGCGGGGGCCCAGGGCGTGGTGTCCGGGGTGTCCTCGGTGCTCCCGCGGCCGTTCCGCGACCTCGCCCGCGCCGCGGATGGCGACGACGAGTCGGCCCTCATGCGGGCGCAGGCCGCCGTCGACGACGTCGTCGCGGTCATCGGCGGCGACATGGCGCGCATGAAAGCCGCCTACCGTCACATGGGCATCGCCGACGGTGTCTGCCGCATGGCGCTGATCGAGCCCGACGCCGCCGCGATCGCCGAGATCGAGCGCGTCGTGGCCGCCTACCGGTGAGCGGCGCGGTCGTCGTCGTCGGCTCGATCAACGCCGACGAGACCCTCCCGGTCGGTCGCTGGCCGCAACCGGGGGAGACGGCGCTGTTGACGGGACCGATCCGCGCGGGTCTCGGTGGCAAGGGGGCGAACCAGGCCGTCGCCGCCGCGCTCGCGGGTGCGCACGTGTCCTTCGTCGGCGCGATCGGGGCGGATGCCGCGGCGGCGACGGTGCGGGACGCGCTCCGCGGGCACGGCATCGACGTCCACGGCATCCGCTCGGCGCCGACGGGGACGGGCCGGGCGATCATCGTCGTGGACCCGGGCGGCGAGAACCTCATCCTCGTCGACCCGGGGGCGAATGCCGCCCTCACGGTCGACGACGTCCGCGCGGCGTCCGCGCGGGTGCGGGCGGCCGACGTCGTGCTCGCGCAGGGCGAGATCCCCGTTGTCGTGGTCGACGCGCTCGCGACGCTCTGTCGCGAGGTCGGCACCCGCTTCGTCCTCAACCTCGCACCGCCGATCGCGGTGGGCCCTGAGACCCTCGCGACGGCCGACCCGCTCATCGTCAACGAGATCGAGGCCGCCGAGTTGGGGCTCGATCCCGCGGGCCCCGGTGTCGGCCCGGCACGTTCGCTCGTGGTGACCCTCGGCGCCGCGGGGGTGGAGCTGCGGACGCCTGCCGGCGCGACACGCCTCCCCGCACGGGTGGTCGACGTCGTCGACACGACCGGGGCGGGCGATGCCTTCGCCGGTTCGGTCGGCGCGGGGCTGGCAGCCGGGCTCGATCTCGAAGCCGCCGCCCGCTTCGCAGTGGACGCCTCGGCGTTCGCGGTGACCCGTGCGGGCGCCTCGTCGTCGTACGGCCGTCGCGACGAGATCCTCGCGGTCTTCGACGGCCTCGATCGCTGACTTCCCTCACGGGGCGCGCGCCGCGCCCTCCTGCCCCGCGCCTCACGGCGATGACGAAAGGACCCCGAGTTGACCACCTACACCTTCCCGCAGCCGCGACCCCTGCCCGACGCCGCCCCGCGGACGGCCTACCTCCTCGCCTCCGGCGACCTGCGCGAGTCCGCGAACGTCGCCGGCTGGCCCGCGCAGGTGGCGATGGAGCAGGCCGTCACCGCGGCGTTCGCCGACCTGGGCTGGACCGTCGTGCGGGCCAACGGCGTCGACCCCGACACGGGCCATGGCTTCATCTCGAGCCAGCGGATGGGGTTCGACGTCTTCGCCGGCATCCCGACCGATGCGCCGGTGATCGTCGCCGAGGCCGTGTGGCAGTACTCGCACCACGTGCTCGGCGGCCTGCGCACCCATCGTGGCCCGATCCTCACGGTCGCGAACTTCGCCGGCGAGTGGCCGGGGCTGGTGGGGCTGCTCGGATTGAACGCGGGCCTGACCAAGATGGGCCGGGACTACGCCACCATCTGGTCGGTCGACTTCACCGACGAGTGGTTCCGCGCGGGGTTGCGCGAGTGGGTCGAGACGGGGCGGATCACCCACGACGACTCGCACGTGCGGCCGCTGCCCGAGCTGCCGCGCGTCCCCGAGGTCGAGTTGGGCCGCGCCCTCGGTGCCGAGTTGCTGCGCGAGAAAGCCATCATCGGCGTCTTCGACGAGGGCTGCATGGGCATGTACAACGCGATCTTCGACGACGAGGTGCTCAATCGCGCCGGCATCTACAAGGAGCGACTGTCGCAGTCCGCGCTCTACGCCGAGATGCTCGCGGTCACCGACGCCGAGGCCGACGCGGCGTTCGACTGGCTCATCAGGGCCGGCATGACCTTCCGGTTCGGCGAGGATCCCGCCACGGAGCTCACGCGCGATCAGGTGCAGTGGCAGCTGAAGATGTACATCGCCGCGCTGCGGATCGCCGACGACTTCGGCCTGGATGCCGTCGGCATCCAGTACCAGCAGGGGTTGAAGGACCTCGTGCCGGCCTCCGACCTCGCCGAAGGCATCCTCAACTCGACCGATCGGCCGCCGGTCCTCTCTCGCGACGGCCGTCGCGAGCTGCAGGCCGGTCGGGCCTTCCCGCATTTCAACGAAGCCGATGAGGGCGTGGCCGTCGATGCGCTGGTGACCGACCGGGTGTGGTCCGCGATGGGGCTCGTGCCCGACAACACCCTGCACGACGTGCGATGGGGCGAGGAGTATGACGGTCGTTTCGTGTGGGTGTACGAGATCTCCGGATCCGTTCCGGCCTCGCACCTGGGCGGGTGGAGGAATGCCGAGGGGTGGCGACAGAACCCCGTGTTCTTCCCCGCCGGTGGCGCCACGATCAACGGCGTCTCCCGTCCCGGCGAGGTCGTCATCTCGCGGGTGTTCCTGGCCGAGGGTGTTCTGCAGGTCGACCTGATGCGCGGGTCGGTCGTGGAGCTGCCCGATGAAGAGACCCGGCGCCGCAAAGAGGCGACCAACCCGGAGTGGCCGATCGCCCACGTCGTCCTCCACGACATCGATCGCGACCAGTTCATGGCACGCCACAAGGCCAATCACGCGCAAGTCGTCTACGCGGCGGATGCCGAGACCGCCGACCGGGCGCTCCTGGCCAAGGCCGCGATGTTCGACGCGATCGGCATCCGCGTCCACCTCGCCGGACGCGTCGCCGTCTGAATCGTCCCCGGGCCCGCGGTCGTCGCGGGTCCGGGGACGGTTCAGCGACGTGCGGGCTCAGGCCGGGTCGAGCCGGAGCACCGTCGCGGACTCGCCCACGCGCAGCTCGTCCACGACGCGCAGGGTGCGGGCGAGGTCGTCGACCGCGCCGATCACCGTGCCGAACCGCTCCCTCTCGGCGCACACGGCCGTGACGGTGACGAAATGGGCGCCGGTTTCCCACGTGTAGGTCGCGAACGGCGGAGTGCGCGGATCGGACGGCAGGGGCATCGCGAGCTTCTCGCCGACGCCCAGGTGCGGATTGCGGAACGACTCGGTGTCGTCGTACTCCATCGGCATCATGGCCCGGGCCGCGCGCAGCTGCGGGGTGGCCTCTTGCAGCTGCGCCATGACGACCAGCATGTCGGGCGCGTCCCGCCACACCCATACGAGAACGCGGCCGGCCGCCCGTCGCATGAGGAGCGGGGCGGCCTGGCTCGCCACCCAGGCGAAAAGCCCGCTGCCGGGGCGTTCGGCCGCCCCCACCGCGCGGTTCGCCTGGGTCAGCAGCATCCGGATGGCGGCCTTGCGATGGCGTCGCCCGCCGAAGCCCAGGGAGCCCGTGATGGGCACCCAACGTGCGGCGGGGGCGTCGGCCTGGAGTCGAGGCATGGCCCCAGCCTACGAGGCGGGATGCCGGGATGCCGAGGGAGGCGTACGCCGTCGGCGGAAGCGCTCCCGCCGTGTCGGAGGTTCGTGCCACTCTTGATCCGCGGCGGTCGCGCCGCACCGACCTGACACCCGGAGAACGCCGTGCTCGGAAAGCTCCTGACCCGCTACCTCTCGCGGTATCGCTGGCTCCTCGTCGCCATCCTCGCCTTCCAGGCCGCGTCGGCCATCGCGACGCTGTACCTGCCGCGTCTGAACGCCGACATCATCAATCTCGGCGTCGCCCGCGGAGACACGGGCTACATCTGGTCACGGGGCGCGATCATGCTCGTCATCTCCCTGGGGCAGATCATCGCGGCCGTGATCGCGACGTACTTCGCCGCCCGTGCGGCGATGGCGGCCGGCCGCGACATCCGCCGCGACATCTTCGAACGCGTGAGCGGCTTCTCGGAGCGCGAGCTCTCGCAGTTCGGCGCCGGCTCCCTCATCACCCGCAACACCAACGACGTCCAACAGGTGCAGATGCTGGCGATGATGGGCGCGACGATGCTCGTGAGCGCGCCGCTCCTCGCCATCGGCGGCATCATCATGGCGCTGCAGCAAGACGTGGGGCTGAGCTGGCTGATCGGCGTCGCGGTGCCCGTGCTGCTCGTCGCCGTCGCCCTGATCATCGCGCGCATGGTCCCGCTGTTCCGGAGCTTCCAGGTCAAGCTCGACGCCGTCAACCGCATCCTGCGCGAGCAGCTGACCGGCGTCCGTGTCGTGCGGGCGTTCGTCCGTGAGCGCATCGAAGAAGAGCGCTTCCGCGGAGCCAACACCGACATCATGGTCGTCGGTCGCAAGGTGGGCTCGCTCTTCGTGCTGCTCTTCCCGCTCGCGATGCTGGTGCTGAACGTCACCGTGGTCGGTGTCATCTGGTTCGGCGGCATCCAGGTCGACGCCGGCGGTGTCGAGATCGGGACACTGTTCGCGTTCATCCAGTACGTCGCGCAGATCCTCGGCGGCGTCCTCATGGCCAGCTTCATGACGGTGATGATCCCGCGCGCCGCCGTCTCGGCGGAGCGCATCGGCGAGGTGCTCGAGAGCGAGTCCACCCTCGTCCGCCCCGAGAACCCCGTCTCGACCTTCCCCACCCCGGGCGAAGTGGTCTTCGACGACGTCGCTTTCGCCTACCCCGGTGCCGAGGCGCCGGTCGTGTCCTGCATCACCTTCGCCGCGGCTCCCGGTGAGACGGTCGCGATCGTCGGGTCGACGGGGTCGGGAAAGACCACGCTCGTCTCGCTGATCCCGCGCCTGTTCGACGTCACCGGCGGTGCCGTGCGCATCGGCGGCGTCGATGTGCGCGAGGCCGACCTCGACGAGCTGTGGCGGGGGATCGGCCTCGTGCCCCAGCGGCCCTTCCTCTTCAGCGGCACGGTCGCGTCCAACCTCCGTTTCGGTCGAGAGGACGCGACCGACGACGAGCTCTGGCGTGCGCTCGAGATCGCGCAGGGGCGCGACTTCGTCCACGAGATGGAGGGCGGTCTCGAGGCCCGCATCGCCCAGGGCGGCACCAACGTCTCGGGCGGCCAGCGACAGCGCCTCGCGATCGCGCGGGCCATCGTGCACCGGCCGCGCGTCCTCGTCTTCGACGACTCGTTCTCGGCGCTCGACCTCAGTACCGATGCGCGATTGCGAAAAGCCCTATGGGGAGAATTGCCCGACGTGACCAAGGTCGTTGTCGCGCAGCGCGTCTCCACGATCACCGGGGCCGACCGCATCGTGGTGCTCGAGGACGGGCGCATGGTGGGCCTCGGCACGCACGACGAACTCCTCCGCACGAGCCCCACGTACCGTGAGATCGTCGAGTCGCAGCTGGGGGTGGAAGCATGAGCACTCCCGACGCCCTCACCGAAGAAGACCGCGCCGAGCTCGAACTCGCCGAGCAGGCTCGCCAGAGTTCCGGCGACTGGAACAGCGTCGCGCCGGGCAAGGCGGCCGCGTTCGGCCCGAGCTTCCGGCGACTCATCGGTCTGCTGCGTCCGCACGCGTGGTCGTTCACCTTCGTGTCCGTGCTCGGCGCCGCCGGCGTCGTGCTCGCGGTGCTCGCGCCCCGCGTCCTCGGCGACGCCACGAACATCATCTTCGAGGGCGTCGTCTCGCGCGGACTCGCCGAGAACTTCCCGGCGGGCACGTCGAAGGACGTCGTCGTCGAGAGCCTGCGCTCGGCCGGTCAGGGCGACATCGCCAACATCGTGTCCGCGATGCAGAACTTCCAGGTGGGCGCCGGCGTCGACTTCGACGCGCTGCGCATGGTCATCGTGACGGTCCTCGCGATCTACGTCGGCTCGTCGCTGCTGTCGTGGATCCAGGGCTACGTCATCAACGTGATCATGGTGCGCACCATGTGGCGTCTGCGCGAAGACGTCGAGGCCAAGATCAACCGGCTGCCGCTGTCGTACTTCGACAAGGTCCAGCGCGGTGAGCTGATCTCGCGCGTGACCAACGACATCGACAACATCACGCAGACGATGCAGCAGTCGCTCTCGAGCGCCCTGACATCGGTGCTGACGGTGGTGGGCGTCCTCATCATGATGTTCACGATCTCGTGGCAGCTCGCCCTCGTCGCCCTCGTCTCGCTCCCGCTCATGGCCGTGATCTTCGGCGTCATCGGCCCGAAGTCGCAGAAGGCGTTCGGCGAGCAGTGGAAGAAGGTGGGCCGCCTGAACGCCCGCGTCGAGGAGTCGTTCTCGGGTCACGCCCTGGTCAAGGTCTACGGCCGAGAGAAGGACGCGCGCGAGAAGTTCGAGGTCGAGAACGACGAGCTCTTCGAAGCGAGCTTCAAGGCCCAGTTCCTCTCCGGCATGATCATGCCGGGCATGATGTTCGTCGGAAACCTCACATACGTGGGTATCGCGGTACTCGGTGGTCTCATGGTCGCGGCTGGGCAGATCCGCCTCGGCGACGTGCAGGCCTTCATCCAGTACTCGCAGCAGTTCACGCAGCCGCTGTCGCAGCTCGGCGGCATGGCCGCGGTCGTGCAGTCGGGAACGGCCTCGGCCGAGCGCGTGTTCGCGCTGCTCGACGCCGACGAGCAGGACCCGGATGCCGCCGATGCCCCCGCGCACGTCGAGGGGCGGGGTGTCATCGAGTTCGAGTCGGTCCGGTTCTCGTACACCCCCGACCGGCCGCTCATCCGTGACCTGTCGTTCCGCGTGGAGCCGGGGCAGACGGTCGCGATCGTCGGCCCGACCGGAGCGGGCAAGACGACGTTGGTGAACCTCATCATGCGGTTCTACGAGCTCGACGGCGGGCGGATCCTGCTCGACGGGCAGGACATCGCCGACCTCCGCCGCGACGACGTCCGCGCGCGCACCGGCATGGTGCTGCAGGATCCGTGGCTGTTCGCCGGCACGATCCGCGACAACATCCGCTACGGCCGCGAGTCGGCCACCGACGACGAGATCGTCGAGGCCGCCGTCGCCACCCGCGTCGATCAGTTCGTGCACTCGCTGCCCGAGGGCTACGACACGGTGCTCGACGAGGACGCCGCGAACGTCTCGGCCGGAGAGAAGCAGCTCATCACGATCGCCCGCGCGTTCGTGGCGCGGCCGTCGGTGCTGATCCTCGACGAGGCCACCTCGTCGGTCGACACGCGCACCGAGCTGCTGCTGCAGCAGGCGATGGCGGCGCTCCGCGCAGGCCGGACGTCGTTCGTCATCGCCCACCGGCTCTCGACGATCCGCGACGCCGACCTCATCCTCGTGATGGAGCACGGCGACATCGTCGAGCAGGGCACGCACGAGGAGCTGATCGCGGGCCACGGCGCGTACTGGCGTCTGTACCAGTCGCAGTTCGAGAGCGCCGCCGGCGACGAGGAATCCGTCGCCCCCCTCCGCTTCGACGACGCGCGCTGAGCAGCCTTCCTCACGTGGCCCAGAGCGGTGCCGCCCCGCGCCCCGCCTCCGGGGGGGCTGCGAAACCGCTCGGGTACAGTGGTCGTTCGCATGCACCGCACCGTGCGACCTGTTCCGCCGCACAGATAGGCCTCACCACACGTGACCACTCCTGCGACGCCCGCCGACCACCCCACGGCCGACCGACCTCTCACGATCCTCATCGGAGCCGACACCTTCCTCCCGCACGTGAACGGTGCTGCCCGCTTCGCGGAGCGCCTCGCCGCGGGGCTCGTCGCTCGCGGACACGACGTGCACGTCATGGCGCCGAGCGCGGGTCGCGGCAACGCCGGGACGTTCACCGAGGTGGTCGAGGGCGAGCCCATGACGATGCACCGACTCCCGTCGTGGCGCTTCCTGCCGCACGACTGGCTCACGTTCGTGCTCCCGTGGCGGTCCAAGCACTACGCCCGGCGGGTGCTCGACGAGGTGAAGCCCGACGTGGTGCACATCCAGTCGCACATCATCATCGGCCGCGGCCTTGCGCGCGAGGCCCGCAAGCGCGGCATCCCGGTCATCGCGACCAACCACGTGATGGCCGAGAACATCCTCGATTTCACGACCCTGCCCGACTTCCTCGACCGCATCTTCGTGAAGCTCGCGTGGGCCGACGCGAAGCGCACGTTCGCGCTCACGCGTGCGGTGACCACTCCCACGCGCCGCGCGGCCGACTTCCTCGAGTCGACGATCGACGTCCACGGGGTCATCCCGATCTCGTGCGGCATCGACCGCTCGAACTACACGCCCGACTTCGAACCGCGCGACGCGAACCGCATCCTGTTCGTCGGCCGCTTGACCACCGAGAAGGGGATCGACGTCATCCTGCGCGCGCTCGCCCGGCTCGACCCCGCGCTCGACACGACGTTCGACATCGTCGGGGGCGGCGATCAGCGCCGCAACCTCGAGCAGCTGGCCGAGCAGCTCGGTGTCTCGGACCGTGTCACCTTCCACGGTCACGCCTCCGAAGAGGACCTCCGCGCGCTGTACACGCGGGCGAGCGTGTTCGCGATCGCCTCGATCGCCGAGCTGCAGTCGATCGCGACGATGGAGGCGATGGCATCCGGTCTCCCCATCGTGGCCGCCGACGCCGTGGCGCTGCCGCACCTCGTGCACGACGGCGAGAACGGCTACCTCTTCGAGCCGGGAAACGTCGATCAGCTGACCGCTCGCCTGACCGACGTCCTCACGGCCGGCCCGGACGAGCGCCGTCGCATGCAGCAGGCCTCGCTCGACGGCGTGAAGGTGCACGACATCGGTCGCACGCTCGACACCTTCGAGGCGCTGTACCGCGGACGCCCCCTGCCGGAGTGACCTCGTGCACGTGGTGATGTTCGCCGACCAGCACGTCGAGTCGCTGGGCGGCGCGCAAGTGTCGATGCGGCTGCAGCGGCGCTTCCTCGAGCGCGCCGGGCACACGGTGACCGTCGTGGCGCCGCGGCTGCACCGCCCGGCCGCAACCGACGCCGCATACGTCGACATGCCCTCGATCCCGGTCACCCTCGACCGCGAGTATGCCCTCAGCTGGCCAGGGAGCCGGACCGACCGGTTCGTGGATGCTGCGATGGCGACGCGTCCGCCCGTGGACGTCGTCCATGTGCAGGCCGATTTCTGGGGCGCGTTCATCGGGCACCGGTTCGCCGCGCGCCACGGGCTGCCGGTCGTGCACACGATGCACAACCGCGTCGACGTGGGCATCGAGGCCACCGCGCCGTTCCCGGGCGCGGTGCTGCGGGTGCTGAACGGGTGGGCGCGACGGGCGCTGCGCCCGGCGTCGCGCGCGCGAGGAACTCGCGATACCGCTCGCGCGAGCGACGGGTGGGCCTACCTTCGCCGGCTCGCCGCCCTGTCCGCCGCGGTCACCGCGCCCTCGGCGCACTTCGCGCGGCGTCTCGAGACGCACGGCGCGGTGCCGCCCGGCGGGGGAGTCGACGTGATCTGGAACGGCATCGACGACGACGTCCTCGACTCGGCCGTCTCCTCCGGCGTGGGCGAGCGCCGCCCCGGCCGCCCGCGCTTCGTGTGGATCGGTCGCATGAGCCCCGAGAAGCGGCTGCTGCCGTTCCTCGAGGCGGTCGCGGCCTCCGGCGTCGACGCCGAGGTCGAGGTGATCGGCGGAGGGGCGCAGTCGCGCGCGGCACGCCGCCTCGTGGAGCGCACGCGCCCGGTGGCATCCGTCCGGTTCTCGGGCCGGATGCCGTACGCCCAGACGCTCGCGCGGCTCGCCGATGCCGACGCCGTGGTGCAGACGTCGATCGGCTTCGAGACGCAGGGGATGACGGTGTTCGAGGCCGCGTCCCTGGGGACTCCCGCGGTCGTCAGCGACCCCGACATCGCCGCGGAACTCGGCGGCGGCGTGTGGAGTGTCGCGGATGCCACGGTCCCGGCGCTCGCCGATGCCCTCCGCCGCGCGGCCGCCGATATCGCCGCCGGGACGCCGGTCGCGGTCGACGCCACGATTGGCGAACGGTTCCGCCAGTCGTCGCGCACGGCCGCCATGGTCGCGGTCTACGCCCGCGCCGCGTCGCGCTGAGCGCGCCGAGACCGGGTGGTTCCCCGCGCCGCGTCGCGCGGAGCGCGGAGCGCCGGGGCATCCGCAGGGCGGGCCGGGGCCGCGGCGGTCGGCGGAGCCGCGTCCTCGCTGCGGGACGGTGCGGGATCCGTCCCGGCGGGCAGACGCCGCGGGTCGGTGGGAATGTGACCGTAACCGTCGGTGCCGATCAGCCACACCGTGGCGACGATCGCGACGAGGGCGAGGGCGGCGAGAGCGATGAGGTAAGCCATGGCAGAGAAGCTACGTCTGTACGAATAGTGCCCGCGAGTGGCATGATGGACGTCAATCGCCGCTTTTCTGCCAACCGGAGGATCCATGCGTTCCGTCGCCGTCGTCGTCCAGCCGGGCTTCGCCCCGTTCGAGTTCGGTCTCGCGTGCGAGGCGTTCGGTCTCGACCGCACCGACGACGGTGTCCCGAACTTCGACTTCCGCATCGTCAGTCCCGACCCGGGCGTGGTGCCGTCGAACATCGGGTTCTCGATCAACGTCGAGCGGGGTCTCGACGCCGCGGAGGATGCCGACATCCTCGTGCTCGCCCCGATCCCCCGGGAGCGGTGGGGTGCGGTCGACGTCCGCGTTCTCGACCTCGTGCGCCGCGTGCACGCGCGCGGCGCGTGGCTGCTGAGCGTGTGCAGCGGGTCGTTCGTCCTCGCCGACTCCGGGGTGCTCGACGGACGCCGGGCCACCACGCACTGGCGGTATGCGCCGTTGATGGCCCGCATGTACCCCCGGATCGAGGTCGATCCCGACGTGCTCTACGTGCAGTCGGACAACATCATCACGAGCGCCGGCACGGCGGCCGGTCTCGACGCGTGCCTGCACCTGCTGCGGCAAGAGCTCGGCGCCGAGCTCACGAACCGCATCGCCCGGCGCATGGTCGTCGCGCCCCAGCGTGACGGCGGGCAGGCCCAGTTCATCGCCTCCCCGCTGCCCGTGGACACGTCGCTCTCGCTCGCCCCGGTCACCGAGTGGATGCTGCAGAACCTCGACGCCGATCTGCCGGTGGAGCGCCTCGCGGCGCGCGCCCACATGTCGCCGCGCACGTTCGCGCGTCGGTTCAAGGCGGACTTCGGCGCGACTCCGGCGGCCTGGCTGGCGCGTCAGCGTCTGCTGCACGCGCAGCGGCTCCTGGAAGAGACCGACCTCGGCCTCGACCGCATCGCCGCGGAGTGCGGCTTCGGGTCCGCCGCGGTGCTGCGCCAGAACTTCGCCCGCACGATGGGGCTGACCCCGACCTCGTACCGCGCACGGTTCTCGTGCACCGACGCCGAGACCGCGGCATCCGGGGTCGACGTCGAGCGCACCCCGATCGCCGTCTGACGCGCGATCTCGAAAGCGCCCGCTCGGCGTCAGGCGTGCGCGGCGACGAACGCGGCGTGATCCTCGCGAGCGAGATCGGCGTACGCGAACGCCCACGGCACGAGAGCCTCGGTCAACGCGTGCCCGGCGCCGGCGTAGCCGGCGATGTCGGGGGCCTGCGGGGACTGCGCGTGGGCGCGGGCGAGCGTGATCGCGCACGCCTGGGCGTAGCGGCGGAAGGGCTTGTCCGCGAGCTCGACCATCTCGATCCCACCCTTCATGTCGTGGAACTGCCGCACGTAGAAGTCGGCGTCGACGCCGCGCACATGGCCGAGGAACGGGTCGGAGACGCCCTGCAGGACGCGCTGCAGCGCCACCACGCGCGCGCCCTCGCCGTCGGCGGCGACGAGCGAGGTCAGTGCCTCGGGCTGGCGGATGCCGCCGAACTGCTGCAGCACGCTCGTTCCGGCCTGCTTTCCCTGGAGGACGAAGGCGTGCCCGTCACCGTCCTGCAGCAGCAAGAGGTAACACCGGGTCCCGACGCTGCCGACCCCGACGACGCGGCGGGCGACATCGCTGAGGTCGTACTGTTCGAGCGTCATCCGCACATCGACGTTCGCCGAGGTGCGGTACGCCCCGTCGACGGCGAGGACCCGGGCGGCGACCTCCGCGTCGACGGGGGTCATCGTCGGCGGCTGATGCGTGAAGGTGAGGCGGCCGGAGCCCGCTTCGGCGGTCAGTCGACGCACTGCCCGTGCCCCGGTCCGGCGCTCGGCGTCGGCGATGGCGCGCGTGAGGACTTCGCGCGACGCGCGGTCGTAGGAGCCGATCGCCTCGTGCGCGCTGAAGTGCTCGAAGTGGCGGTCGATGGGGTCCCGTTCGACGAGTCCGGCGATGGCCCGGACATAGGCCCGCACCGTCGAGGCGACGGCGTCGCGGACGATCGCGGGGTCGCGATCGGTTTCGCCTTCGGCGAGGACGACGCTCGTGAGCAGTCGCTTCAGGTCCCATTCCCACGGCGCCCACGCTGCTTCGTCGAAGTCGTTGAGGTCGAAGACGAGCGTGCGCTGCGGTGAGGCGTAGAACCCGAAGTTCGCGACGTGGGCGTCTCCGCACGATGCGACGTGGATGGGCGTCGAGGGATCGCGGGCGAGGTCGGCCGCCATGACGGCCGCCGCGCCGCGGTAGAACGCGAAGGGGGTTGCCGACATCCGCTCGATCCGCAGCGGAACCAGTTCGGGGATGCGGGTGGCGTTCTGGGCTTCGAGGATGCCGAGCGGGTCACGTCCTTCGACGGTGAGGCGCCCGAGGTCGCGCCGCGGCACGCGCTGCCGCGCCTCTCGCCCGCGCGCGCGGCGTTCGGAGGCCGAGGGCGGCGGGTTCCACGGGATGTCCGGGCGGGGTGCGGCGGCAGGCGGCGTGCTCACGCGCTCACCCTAGACCCGCGGGTGCTCGCGTCGTCGGGAGGGGTCCTGTCGGCCCTGCGCCCTCCATTGCCTCGAATGCACCCGGCTGCTAAACTTGAGTCAACGCAACTCAACTTTGAAGCGTGACAGATTTCCAGGAGACACCATGAACGCCACTCAGCAGCCGGGGCAGGAGGACGCGCGCAGCGCCCTCGAGCAGTTCGGCATCAACCTCACCGACCGCGCCCGCCAGGGCAAGCTCGATCCCGTCATCGGTCGCGACAGCGAGATCCGGCGGGTCAGTCAGGTCCTCACGCGCCGCACCAAGAACAACCCGGTCCTCATCGGCGAACCCGGCGTCGGCAAGACCGCCGTCGTCGAGGGGCTCGCTCAGCGCATCGTCGCGGGCGACGTCGCAGAGAGCCTCAAGAACAAAGAGCTCGTCGCCCTCGACATCTCCGCACTCGTGGCCGGGGCGATGTACCGCGGTCAGTTCGAGGAACGCCTCAAGAGCGTCCTGAAAGAGATCACCGAGTCCGACGGGCGCATCATCACGTTCATCGACGAACTGCACGTGCTGATGGGCGCGGGCGGCGGCGAGGGTTCGGTCGCGGCATCCAACATGCTCAAGCCCATGCTGGCCCGCGGTGAGCTGCGCCTCATCGGCGCGACGACGCTGGACGAGTACCGCGAGTTCATCGAGAAGGATGCCGCGCTCGAACGCCGTTTCCAGCAGGTGTACGTCGGCGAACCGACGGTCGAAGACACGATCGCGATCCTCCGCGGTCTCAAGGAGCGGTACGAGGCGCACCACAAGGTCGCGATCGCCGACGCGGCGCTCGTGGCCGCGGCATCCCTGTCCAACCGCTACATCCCCTCGCGACAGCTGCCCGACAAGGCGATCGACCTCATCGACGAAGCCGCATCGCGCCTGCGCATGGAGATCGACTCGGCCCCGCTCGAGATCGACGAGCTGCGCCGGCACGTCGACCGACTCAAGCTCGAAGAGCTCGCGCTGAAGAAAGAGAAGGACGCCGCCTCGAAGGAGCGCTTGGCGACCCTGCGCGAGACCCTCGCCGCCGAGCAGTCCAAGCTCGACGAGCTGCAAGCGCGGTGGGAGCAGGAGCGCGCCTCGCTCAACCGCGTCGGAGACCTGAAGACCCGACTCGACGCGGCCCGGGTGGATGCCGAGCGCGCCCAGCGCGAGGGCAACCTCGAGCGCGCATCGCGCCTGCTGTACGCCGACATCCCGGCCCTCGAGCGGGAGCTCATGACGGCCGAACGCGAGGAGCCCGCGGGCGATCGCATGGTCAATGACCAGGTCACCGACGAGGACATCGCCGCGGTCATCGCCGCGTGGACCGGCATCCCGGTGGGGCGCTTGCTGCAGGGCGAGACCGAGAAGCTCCTGCACCTCGAGCGCGAGCTCGGCAAGCGCCTGATCGGCCAGAAGGATGCCGTGAAGGCGGTGTCCGACGCGGTGCGCCGCTCGCGCGCGGGAATCAGCGACCCGAACCGCCCGGTCGGCTCGTTCCTCTTCCTCGGCCCCACGGGCGTCGGCAAGACCGAGCTCGCAAAGGCGCTCGCCGACTTCCTCTTCGACGACGAGCACGCCATGGTGCGCATCGACATGTCGGAGTACGGCGAGAAGCACTCCGTCGCCCGCCTCGTCGGTGCCCCTCCGGGATACATCGGCTACGAGCAGGGCGGTCAGCTCACCGAGGCCGTGCGTCGCCGGCCGTACAGTGTCGTGCTCCTCGACGAGGTCGAGAAGGCTCACCCCGAGGTGTTCGACATCCTGCTGCAGGTCATGGACGACGGTCGTCTGACCGATGGTCAGGGCCGCACGGTCGACTTCACCAACGTCATCCTGATCCTGACGTCCAACCTCGGTTCGTCGATCCTCATCGACCCGACGCTGCCGATCGAGGTCAAGCGCGAGCAGGTGCAGGCGCTCGTCCGGCAGGCGTTCAAGCCGGAGTTCGTGAACCGTCTCGACGACATCGTGATCTTCCAGGCGCTCAGCGAGGACGACCTCGCCCAGATCGTCGAGCTCGCGGTCGACGCGCTGCACAAGCGGCTGCGGGAGCGCCGGCTCACGCTGGCGGTCACGCCCGACGCGCGGTCCTGGCTCGCCGAGCGCGGCTACGACCCGGTGTACGGCGCGCGGCCCCTCCGTCGCCTGATCCAGTCCGAGGTGCAGAACCGCCTCGCGATGGCGATCCTCGCGGGAGGAGTGCACGACGGCGATCTCGTGAAGGTCGACGTCGCGAGCGACGGCGAGTCCCTCGTGCTCACGAGTGCGGGGCCGGCCGCCGAGGCCGAAGATCCCGGCGACGACGACGTGATCGAGGCCGAGATCGTCGAGTAGTCGAACGCCGAGGGGATGCCGCGCCGGTGCGTGGCATCCCCTCGTCTGTGCCGTCGCGGAGCGCCTCGCTACCCTGGCGCCATGACGATCGCAACGGCCGACCTCTACGACGAGCGCGGCGACGACCTCGACTCGCTCTCGCTGCACCTGCTCGACCTCGGCGGTCGGGTCGCCTTCGACGGGCTCGTGCGCACCGTGCGCTGCCACCGCGACAATGCGCTGGTGAAGCGCGTGCTCGCCACTCCGGGCGACGGTGCGGTCCTGGTCGTCGACGGCGGGGGATCCCTCGAGTCCGCGCTCGTCGGCGACCTCATCGCGGGATCTGCGGTGCAGCACGGATGGGCCGGGATCATCGTGCACGGGGTGATCCGCGACCGCGAGGCTCTGGCATCCCTCCCGCTCGGGGTCAAGGCGCTGGGGTCGAACCCGCGCAAGAGCGCGAAGGACGGTGTGGGCGAGGTCGATGTGCCCGTCACGATCGGCGGTGTCGTCTTCGCCCCGGGCCGGCATGTGTGGGCCGATGCCGACGGGGTGCTGGTCGAGCGCTGATCGGGTCTTGACGGCGCACTTCACTTTTGGAAGTATCGCGGCCATGAGCCTCTTCCTCACCTGTCCGGTCGAGTCCGTCGAGCGTTCGACCGCTTTCTACACCGCCCTCGGCTGGACTCTCAACGCCGAGATGTCCGACCACAACGTCTCGTGCTTCGCCATCGCTCCGGAGCAGTACGTCATGCTCGGCAGCCGGGAGATGTACGCCGCCGTCGGCGGGACCGACGATCTCATCGGCGGACCCGACACGCCCTCCAAGATCACGGTGTCGTTCGACCTCGGCAGCCGCGAGGCGGTCGATGGGCTGGTCGAGCGTGCGGGCGCAGCCGGCGGGCGCATCGGCGACACCGACGACTATCCGTTCATGTACCAGCGTCAGTTCGACGACCCGGACGGATACCACTACTCGCCGTTCTGGATGAAGCCGGACGCCGAAGCGTCCGAGTGAGCGGCCTCGAAGCTGCCCTCGATGTCGTCGGTGCGCGCTGGGCGCTGCTCATCGTCGAGCGCTTGCTCGACGGCCCGCAGCGATACGGCGATCTACAGCGCGATCTCGGCGTCGGTACGGCGATCCTCGCCGTGCGTCTGCGCGAGCTCGAAGAAGCCGGCATGCTCGTCCGGCTCCCGCTGAAACACAACACCCGCGCTTACGCCCTGACCCCGCGCGGCGAGGCCTTGCGCGAGACGATCGTCGCGCTGGAGCGGTGGGGTGCTGCCCGGGCGCCAGATCACGTGATCTCGCCGAGATCACCCGACAGTGCGCGCCAGACCGGGTGATCTCGGCCACTTCGCGTGATCTGGCGGGCGCCACACCTCGCCGACATGGATTCGGGCGCACGACGGTCCCGCCTGCCGCAAGATGAAGTCGCATCGGGAGTCAGGATGCCAGTGATTCCCCATCGGGTATCAGTGGTAGGCTGAAGTCATATCGGGAATCACCGAGGGAGGTCACATGCGCGCGCACATCGAATCCCCGGCGGACATCGGGCGCGTCGTGCGCCGTATCCGAGAGTCCCAGGGCTGGTCGCAGCGCAGACTCGCCCAGGCCCTCGGCGTAGGCCAGCGCTACGTGCACGAACTCGAAGTCGGCCGCGCCAAGCGGATAGACGAGCACTACCTGCGGGTCCTGTCCGCGCTCGGGGTGCACTTCGTTGCGGAGTTCGACGACGCCCTCGTGCGCCCCGCAGACACGCGCAGCGGCACCGCGACGCCGGACCCAGCTGTGAACGAAACGGAATGAGCGTCGACGGACTGCCGGTCTCGTTGTACGGCACGATGATCGGTCACCTGGAACGCGACGGTTCCCGCGCCGTACTGCGGTGGTCCACGGAGGCGGAGCAGCGGTGGGGCCTGCGGTCGCGCGTTCTCAGCGCGAGCTTGCGCGTCGGCGACGACGACGCCGACCTCAGCGAGTCCTTCTTCGGAGCGCTGCTGCCGGAAGGAGAGC
This sequence comes from Microbacterium sp. Bi128, assembly GCF_918698205.1. Lineage (NCBI taxonomy): Bacteria > Bacillati > Actinomycetota > Actinomycetes > Micrococcales > Microbacteriaceae > Microbacterium > Microbacterium sp. Bi128. The sequence goes on from NZ_CAKKMM010000012.1 coordinate 21,455, forward strand.
ACATCGCCCGGTTGGCGCGCGAGGTGAAGGTCGACCGGGGAGACCTCGTCGGGCTGCTGACCGAAGTGGGCGCAGACCTCGCGGGTGCACTGCGCATCAGCGGAGCCGCCCCGCGTGCAGACCGCGACCCGGAAGCACTGTCGTCCGCCCAGGTCAGCGGCCTCCTCGACAGCGCGGACGGATTCCTCCTCGGCGGCGGCGGTTCCGCGCTTGCCGGCTTCCAGCGCAAACTCACCCTCACCCGCGTCGACGGCGAGTGGATACGCGGTAACGGAGTTCTCCCGTCGACACACATTCTCAAGCCCGTCGGCCTCGACTCCCGGACCGCCGTGGAGGCCGAGGCCTATGCGCTCGCCGTGGCCCGCGCCGCAGGACTGACCACGATGGGCTCGTGGGTCGAGCAGATCGGCGCGAGGTGGGTCCTGGTTATCGAGCGGTACGACCGCCGTCGGGTCGGCACGGAGATCGAGCGCATCCACCAGGAGGATGCTGCCCAAGCCCTCGGCATCCCCTGGGGCGGAAACGAGAAGTTCCAGCAGAACGATCCGCGTGTGTCCCTCGGCGCGGTCGCGGGACTGCTCGATCGGGGCGAGACTCTCTTCTCGGTGCGGAACGACGACCGGCTGCGCCTCCTGCGCTACACGGCCTTCAACGTCGCGGTGGGCAACACCGATGCCCACGCCAAGAACTTCTCGCTCCTCCACGACGACGGGGGCTCGACGTCGCTCGCCCCGATCTATGACATCGCTCCGCTCGCCCTCGCGTATGACGCCACGACTCGTCTGTCGATGTGGGTCAACGGCGTGGAACAGTTGCCCGAGGTGACGCGCGACGACCTCGTGGCCGAGGGCGTCTCCTGGGGGCTGACGGATGCCGCGGCGACCGCCGCCGTCGACGAGACGCTGGCGGCGATGGTGGAGGCGACGCGTGTGCTGCCCGCGCACGACAGCATCGAGTCGCACGTTCCGGGCTACGTGCGGGGGCAGGCGCAGAACCTTCTCGACGGCAAGCCTGCCCGCATCGCGTCGCATCTGCCGCTGATGTTGCGCGAGCGTCTGGGCACGCCACAGCCGCGCGACGAGGTTCCGCGATAGCGCAGGCTCCCGCCAGGCCGCCGACCGTCGATCGACACGCCCGCGCACCGGTGCGGGTGCGGGTGCGCCAGATCACGTGATCTCGCCGAGATCACCCGACAGTGCGCGCCAGACCGGGTGATCTCGGCCACTTCGCGTGATCTGGCGGAGGAAGCAGCGGGATGCCGCGCGGTCCGGGCCGCGCGCAGAACCGGCATCGGACGGTGATGCCGGGGCGAAACGTGCCCGCCCCCGCACCGCGATCGCGGATGCAGGGGCGGACGGATGCCGGGAGCCGGCGCGACTCAGGCGTCGAGCAGCAGCGTCTCGGCGAGCGGGCGGCGCGTGCGCGGGGCGTTCTCGCGGGCGCGGACGGCCTCGTCGGCGGCATCCGGGTCACCGAAGGCGCCCACGGCGATCACCGTGACGGGGGTGAAGCGAGCGTCGAGGTCGAACGACGCGCGCAGGCCGTCACCCGAGAAGCCGCCCATCGTGTGGGTGGCCAGGCCGCGGGCGTGCGCCTCGACGGTGAAGAACGCGGCAGCCTGGCCGGCGTCGTAGGTCGCCCACGGCAGGGGGTTGCCGTCGGCGTCGGCCGTCTCCGCCAGCACGACGACGAGGGCGCCGGCCGCCGGGGCCCAGCCCTGGTTGAAGCCGACGAGGGAGTCGACGACGCGGGCGTGCGCGTCGGTGCCGCGGCGAGCGAGCAGGAAACGCCACGGCTGCGTGTTGTTCGCCGACGGCGACCAGCGGGCGGCTTCGAACGCAGCGCGCAGCGCTTCCTCGTCGATGGGGGTCTCTGCGTCGAAGACGCGGGTGCTCCAGCGCTCGGCCAGGACGTCGAGGATCGGGACGTCGGTCTGCGCGGTGCGGTCGAGAACGTGGGACATGGGTACTCCTCAGGATGAGAACGAAGCCGGGGCGTCGTTGACCCGTCCCATCGAACGCCGATGCAGCCGCCGGTGTTCCCGTATGACGGAGAAAGTCAGCCTCCCCGTCGTCACAGTCCCCAGGATGCCGGCCCCGCCGTCCCCGCGGGATACTCGTCGAGCGGCACCTCACTGGCTCGCCACGCGTCGATGACCGGCTGGACGATGCGCCAGCACTGCTCGGCGGCGTCACCTCGCACGGCGAGCATCGCGTCTCCGTCCAGGATGCCGGAGAGCACTTCGCCGTACGCCTTGAGGCCGCCCTCGCCCAGGTCGGCCGCGAGGGTGACGCGTTCGAGTTCGAGCGGGTCGTCGGCGCCGTTGACATTGAGGCCGAGGCTCATCGTGTCGGGGCCGAGCGAGAACGTCAGCACCGAGGGAGAGTCCTCGCCGGTGAAGCCGCTGGGAAGGTGTCGTACCGGCTTGAACGTGACGGTCACAGCGGGATCTCCCGCGTCGGAACCGAGCGCTTTGCCCGAGCGGAGCACGATCGGGACGCCCTGCCAGCGGGCCGTGCGCACCTCGACGGTCATCTCGGCCAGCGTCTCGGTCTGCCGCGCCGGGTCGACGCCGGGCTCGTCGGCGTACGAGGTGAAGTGCCGCTCGCCGATCGTGCCCGCGGTGTAGCGCGCGCGACGGGAGTTCTTCACGGCATCGTCGTCCCACACGTGAGTGGCGCGCAGCACCGTGGAAGTGGCATCCCGCAGGTCGCGCTGATCGAGCGAGGACGGCGGTTCCATCGTCACGAAGGCCATGACCTGCAGGAGGTGGCTCTGGATCATGTCGACCAGCGCACCCGCATGGTCGTAGTAGCCGGCGCGGCCCTCGAGTCCGAGCTTCTCGGGGAAGTCCACCGTGATCGCGGCGATGTCGTCGGCCGACCAGACGCTCTCGATGAGGCGGTTGGCGAAGCGGATGCCGAGGAGATTCAGCACGGTCGAACGGCCGAGGAAGTGGTCGATGCGGAACACCTGCTCTTCGGGCACGAGCTTGGCCACCTGCAGGTTCAGCGCGTGGGCGCTGGCCTCGTCGGTGCCGAAGGGCTTTTCGAGCGCGAGGATCGTTCCCGCGGGGATCGTCACGTCGGCGAGGGCGACGCAGGCCTTCTCGGCGACGGCGGGCGGGACCGCGAAGTACAGCGCGGGCCGTCCCTCGGCGGCATCCAGGAGCTTCTGCAGGTCGGCGGCCTTCGTGATGTCGGCCTGACTGTAGGTGGTCTCGGCGACCATCGCGAACGCCGCCTCCGAGTCGGTCGTCGCGAAGGAGGTCCGCACCACCTCGCGCCAGTGGTCGTCGGTCCAGTCCTCCATGCCGGCGCCGTGCAGACGCACCGAGCGGCCCGGCTCGCGCGTCAGCAGCTGCCCGAGGGCGGGCAGCAGGAGCCGCGAGGTGAGGTCGCCCGAAGCGCCCAGGATGATGAGGGTGGTGTCCGCCGGCATGGGGCCACCGTAGCGCTCTCCCCCGACCTCCAGTGGTCGCTTGCAGCGGTTGCAGGGATACCACTAGCGCGATGTGGGGCCGCGCCTGTCACAATCACGAGGGTGACCACCCCGATCGAGGACTACGCCGTCCTCAGCAACTGCCGCTCCGCCGCCCTGGTGTCCGCCGAGGGGAGCGTCGACTGGTTGTGCCTGCCGCGCTACGACAGCGGCTCGATGTTCGGCGCGCTGCTGGGCGACGAGTCGCACGGGGCATGGTCGCTGCGCCCGACCGACCCGGATGCCGTGGCCACGCGCCGCTACGACGATGGCACCTTCGTCCTCATCACGCGCTGGGAGACCGCGACCGGGGTCGCCGAGGTGCACGATGCCATGCCGATCGACGAGGGGGTCGAGGCGCTCGTGCGCCGTGTCGTCGGGATCTCGGGCGGGATGGACTTCGTCAGCGAGGTGCGATTCCGGTTCGACTACGCCCGCGCCATCCCGTGGGTACGGCAGATCGGCCACGCGCACGACCACGCGATCCTCGCCGTCGCCGGTCCCGATTCGGTCGTGCTGCGCGGTCCGCGCCTGATCGCCGTCGACACCGCGCACCGCGCCCTGTGGACGACCGTGGCGGGGGAGTCCGTCGATTCGGTGCTCTCCTGGGGGCCGTCATGGCAGCAGCCGCCCGCGGCGATCGATGTGGATGCCACCCTCAAGCGCACCACCGAGTGGTGGGCCGAATGGGCGGGACGGGTCGAAGCCGCCGGCGAGCACGCCGATCTCGTCACGCGCTCCCTGCTCGTGCTGCGCGCGCTGACGCACTCCGAGACCGGGGGCATCGTGGCGGCGGCGACGACGTCGCTTCCCGAGGCGTTCGGGGGAGAGCGCAACTGGGACTACCGCTACGTCTGGCTGCGCGACGCGGCTCTCACCCTGAGCGCCTACATCGACCACGGCTACCTCGAAGCGGCGCATCGGTGGCGCACCTGGTTGCTGCGGGCGATCGCCGGCGATCCCGCCGATGTGCAGATCATGTACGGCATCGCGGGCGAGCGCGACCTGCCCGAGCGGGAGATCACGAGCCTGCCCGGGTACGACGGCGCGCGCCCGGTCCGCATCGGGAACGGGGCGGTCGACCAGTATCAGGCGGACGTCATCGGCGAGGTGATGGTCGCCCTCGAGGCGGCGCGAGACGCCGGTGTCGAGGAGACGACGTTCTCGTGGTCGCTGCAGCGTGCGCTCCTCGACCAGCTGGTGGACTGGTTCGACCGCCCCGACAACGGCATCTGGGAGATGCGCGGCGACCCCCACTTCTTCACGCATTCGCGCGCGATGGTGTGGGCGGCGCTGGACCGTGGCATCCGCGCCGTCGAACGGGACGGTCTGGACGGCGAGGTCGACACGTGGCGCGCGCTGCGCGACCGTGCCCGGGCCGACATCGATTCCCGTGGTGTGCACGCGGACGGCTGGTTCACCCAGCATTTCGACACCGACGAGGTCGACGCGTCGCTCCTGATCCTGCCCCAGGTGGGATTCTGCGCCTACGACGATCCGCGCATGCTCGCCACCGTCGCACGGATGGAGCAGACCCTCATGCCCGACGGCTGGCTGCTGCGCTACCGCACGACCGGCGTCGACGGTCTCGCCGGTGACGAACATCCCTTCCTCGCGTGCTCGTTCTGGCTCGTGCGGCAATACACGCACAGCGGTCGGCGCGCCGACGCGGTCGCCCTCATGCGGCGGCTGACGGCCGTGGCGAACGACGTGGGACTGCTGTCCGAGGAGTACGACCCGGGCAGCGGTCGCCAGGCGGGCAACACCCCCCAGGCGCTTTCCCACCTCGCCCTGGTGGGGGCCGCCGACGCCCTGGGGGTGACGGAGCCGCCGACCGTCGGGTGACCCGCGTCGGGCCCTCGACGCGCTTGCCGTCAGCGACTTCCGCCCCTCATCCCCGAGAGCGTCACGGCCTACGTGGCGCGATGAACGAAGGAGAACGACGATGTTCCACCCCGACGGCGCCTATTCCGGATTCGCGGTCGACGACCTCGACGCCGCCCACCGCTTCTACGCCAAGACCCTCGGGCTGCGGGTCGAGGTGCTCGACGGCTCCGGCTTCCTGACCCTGCACCTGGGCTCGGGAGGGCGGGTGCTCGTGTACGGCAAGCCCCACCATCAGCCGGCGTCGTTCACGGTGCTGAACTTCCCCGTGGCCGACGTCGAGGCGGCGGTCGACGACCTCCGCGAGCGGGGCGTCGAGACCAAGATCTACGACGACGCGGACTTCCCCACCGACTCGCGCGGGATCATGCGCGAGGGCGGCCCGCTCATCGCGTGGTTCCGCGATCCCGCGGGCAACGTCCTGGCCGTCCTCGAGGAGTGACGGCCGCACGAAGACACCGGCGCCGACGCGGCCCGCCGCCCCTAGAGTCGAGGCATGACCGACGATGACGTCGAGCTGAACCACCTGCGCGCCCGCGTGTACGGCGAGACCGGGACTCCCGCGACACCGGCCGAGATGGCGCGACTGGCCGCCCTCGAGGACACCGCCCGGGTGCAGCGCGCCCCCGCGCCGACACCCTCGGTCGGGTCCGACGCCCCACCCGACGCCGCCGTGCCCGACGCAGCCGCGCCGGATGAGACCGCAGACGAGGTGACGGATGCCACGGCCCGCCGCCCCCGCGCGCTCGCGGTGATCGCCGGGTTGACCGCCGCGGGCGTCATGCTCGGCGCGGGCTACGCCGCGGGCGTGGCGGCCCCCGCTTTCGTCGGCGTCTCGCCGTCGCCGTCGCCGACCCCCTCGGTGCGCTACCCCGAACTGGCGTTCCCGCAGACCGACGACGACGTGATCTCGGCGAGCATCATCGAGGACAGCGGCATCGACCCCGCGAGTACGCGCTACATCGCGGTCATGCGCGGCTTCCGCGTCTTCCTCGCTCAGCGGCAGCGCGGCGAGGGCGTGTGCGTCGTGACCTTCACGGTCGCCGATGGCGAGCCCTGGGCCGCGGGCTGCACCACCGGAGGCCCGTTCGACGACGGCGCGGTGTTCGGCATCGACCAGCATCTGAGCATCGCGCTCGGCGACGCTTCCCGCATGTCGATCGACGGGACGCCGGTGCGGCTCTCCGAATCGGTGACGGCGTTCGTCGCCGAGTGAGCCCCCGTGAACACGGGAGAGGGGCGGATGCCAGAAGCCGTGGCATCCACCCCTCGAGACCGGGCCCGAGCCGATCAGCCCCGCAGCGCCTCTGCCAGCTTGACGCGGGCCCCCATGCGCAGCAGGGAGTTCTGGTAGATCCGAGCGGCGACCGCGATGGCCGCGACGCACGAGGCGATCAGGACGAGCAGCGACAGCACGGGCTCCCACCACTGCGCGTCGCCGAGGTACATCCGCAGCGGCATCCCCACCGGTGCCGAGAACGGCACGTACGACATGATCGTGAGCACGACGGGGTTGTCGTTGAAGAAGATCACCAGGAAGTACGGCGCCATGATCAGCATCGTGATGGGTGTCGTCGTCGCCCCGATGTCCTCCTGGCGCGACACCATCGCCGCCGCCGCCGCGAACAGCGAGGCCAGCAGCACGAATCCGAACAGGAAGAAGATCGCGAACCACGCGATCGGTGCGCCGAGGGCGCTGAGCACCCCCACCTGATCCGTCACCGCGAGACCGACCACCGCGACGGCGGCGAGCAGCACGATCTGCGCCATCGCCAGAATCGTGTTGCCGAGCACCTTTCCCGCGAGGAGAGCCCGCACCGGGATGGCCGAGATCAGGATCTCGACGACCCGCGTCTGCTTCTCTTCGACGACACTCTGGGCGATCGTGCCGCCGAACGTGCTCGCGGCGATGAGGAACACGAGGCCGAACCCGAGGGCGATGAGGTACCGCAGCGCGTCGGCCGCGCCGGCACCCGGCTCGAGCGATTGCACCTCGGGCGTCTCGCTCAGCATCTGCAGCAGCGTGCCCGGGACGCCGTCCTTCACCACGACGGTGTAATCGAACGCGGGGTTCGACGATCCCGACACCAGGGCGGCATCCACCGTCCCGTCCTCGACGAGGCCGCGGGCGGCGTCGTCGGAGTCCGCGACGGTCACGTCGATGCCGTCCATCCCCGAGAGCGCGGACTGGGTCTGACTCGTCACCGCGACCGGGATGCCGCTGCCGCCCGCGTCGCGCGCGGCGAAACCGCCCCACAGCACCGAGGCGAGGGCGGCGACGACGAGGATCGCCGTCGAGATCACGAACGCCTTGCTGCGCAGCTTCGAGCCGATCTCGCGTTCGGCCACCAGCCACACGCTCTGCAGTTCGCTCGGCGCCCGGTCGGCCCGGGGTCGGTTGACGGTGCTCACTGGATGACCTCCTTGAAGATGTCCGCGAGGGTCGGACGCTGCGGCGCGAAGCCGGCGACGTCGCCGCGGGCGACCGCGGCCCGCAGGACTCCCTGCGCGGCCTCGTCGTCGGCGGCGTCGAACACGGCGTACCCGCCGTCGAAGTCGAGGACGGTGATGCCCGGCTGCTCCCGCAGCCACCCGGCGTCGCCGCCGGACAGCAGCTCGTAGCGGTGCGTGGCGTGCTCGGCGCGGAGCGCGTCGCGGCTTCCAGCGGCGCGGATCGTGCCCCCGGCGATGATGACGAGGTCGTCGCACAGGCGCTCGACGACGTCGAGCTGGTGCGATGAGAACAGCACGGCGGCGCCCGTGGCCGCCTTCTCCTGCAGGACCGCCGCCACGACGTCGACGGCGAGGGGGTCGAGCCCCGAGAACGGCTCGTCGAGGATCAGCACGTCGGGGTCGTGCACGAGCGAGGCGGCGATCTGCGCGCGCTGCTGGTTTCCCAACGACAGCGTCTCGACCAGATCGCCCAGGCGCTCGCCGAGGCCGAGGCGTTCCAGCAGCGCCGTGGCCTTGGCGGTGGCCTCGGCCTTGCCGAAACCGTGCAGTCGAGCCAAGTATGCGATGTGCTCGGCGACCTTCATCTTCGGATACAGGCCGCGTTCCTCGGGCATGTAGCCGAACCGGCGGCGGTCGGCCGCGGTGAGCGCCGCGCCGTCGATCGCGACGGTGCCCGCATCCTTGCCGAGAACGCCCAGCGCGATGCGCATGGTCGTGGTCTTGCCCGCGCCGTTGCCGCCGACGAATCCGGTCAGCCGGCCGGGTACCACGGTGAAGCTGACGTCGTCGAGCACTCGGCGTCCGCCGTAGCTCTTGGTGATGCCGTTCAGTTCGAGCACGGTCCACCCCTCTCTGGTGATGGCATCCACGCTACGGACGGCGGCGTGGCGGGGTATCCGCCCGGGGGTGGGTTCTCGTCCTCCGTCGTGAGGGGGAGGACGG
>NZ_CAKKMM010000013.1:0-30080 GCF_918698205.1 Microbacterium sp. Bi128
GGGCTGACGAGGGGCGCGCTGCGCAGACCCTCGCGCCGAAGGCGGCTCGCGCTCAGCTGCGAGTGGCAGGTCGCCAGCGGAGTCATCGCGATCGCGGCCCGTTGCAGGATCCAGGCGATCGTGCCGGTCACGGCCCCGGAATATTCGACCCACTGGCGGCGGTGCCAGACCTCCAGGTAGTCCACGACGAGTCGCGTCCCCGACCCCCACAGGGCCAGGCGCGCGGCGAAGACGTTGAAGATCGGCAGTCCGCTCACGATGACCGCCGCGTACCGCGAACGACGTCGCCGCAGTTCCCGGAACAGGCCCGTGGCGTACCGCAGGGCCGCCGGGATGCGCCGGACTCCGTCGGCGGTGTACAGCGACAGACGCGCGGACACCGGCACGATCCGGAAGCGCTCTTCGGCGGGCACGGGGCCGTCCCACTGCACCGAAGTGAGGTAGTCGACATCGAGCCCGGCGGTGCCGATCGCGTCGGCGAACGCACGGTACTGCCGCTCCCCGCCTCCGGTGGAGTACGGGAACAGGCAGTCGTACGCGACCGCGACGGTCGCTCGGGGCGCCATGCTCAGCACCCCTCGATGCGGAACAGGCGGGCGTTCGGGCCCTCGGAGTCGACGAGGACGAGGTGGTCGGACGGGACCAGCCCGTACAGCCCCTGGCGCTCCAGACCCACGCCCGGGTTGTTCCAGACGTTCTGCGCGCCGAAGTCCAGCACGTAGTCGACGCCCAGGCGGTCGACCACCTGGCACACCCGCGGGTCCGTGTCGATGGCGCGCAAGTTGTTGTCGAGGTACTCCTCGTCGGTGCCGATACTGCCGAAGACGTGCTTGCGCAGCACTTCGCGGCCGCCGACGGCGTAGGCCAGCGATGTCCCGGTCCAGGCGCTGCCGGCGATGACGGCATCCTCGGGGGTCGTTTCGGGGAGGCGCTCGAGGAGCGCCTCCTCATCGCTCGTGAGCAACGGCGACGTGGGAGTCAATGAGTACGCCCCGCGCGCCTCGGCGGCGGTCCGAAGGATGTTGGGACTGGCGCCGACGGAGAACACGGCGATCACGCCCACCACCGACAGAGCGACCTTCCACCCCCGGGCCGCACCGACTCGGCGTAGCCCGCTGACGGCCAGATCGACGAGCGTCACCGCGCCGAGGACGGCGACGGGGATCCCCGCTGCGGGCAGAAGGGCGGCCAACCGGTAGGAATCGTTGTACCAGGGGTTGGTGAGCAGCTCGCGCACGAGGTTGCCGCCCGCGGTTCCCGACGCGACCACGAAGAGCAACGAGGCGACCGCCATGGGGGCTGCCACCACGAGGTGTCGGGGGCGGCGCACGATCGTGATGAGCCCGACGATCACCAGCACCGAGATGGTCACGGTCAGCGTGAAGCCGCGAGGAGACAACAGGAGCGCCTCGCCGATCGCCTGGGCTGTCGTCTGCCACGGCGCCCACCGCGACATCTCGGCGTTCGTGCGGGAGAACCGCCAGAGGCCCACCATGACGAGGGCGAGCGCGAAGAGGATCGCGAGCACGACGATCCAGTACCGTCGCGATCGACGCGTCCACGCCTCGGTCACGAGCTCCACCGTGACGATCGCCGCGCCGAGGGCGACCATGCCGAGGAAGGCGTTGGGGTGGGAAAGGCCCACGCCGGCCGAGGCGACGAGGAGGAGAACGGCGGCGCGTATGCGGGACGGCAGTCCCCGTGTGCGCAGGAGGTGCACGACGACGGCGACCCCGCCCGGCAGGACGGCGTAGCCCATCGCATTCGGGTAGAGGACGCCGAAGTACATCAGCAGGATGGGGAACGCCCCGAATCCCGTCGACAGCGCGGCCGCGCTGACGAGGACGGCGGTGCGCTCCGAGAGCAGAGCGGCGCTGAGCGCCACGACCGACAGCGGCCAGGCCACCGCACCCAGGGCGATGTTGGCGGCGTTCACGGCCACAGGCACCGAGGCCCCGGTCACCTCCGCCGCGAGCGCGGCGACCGTGTGCCAACCGTTCGGGTAGAACCCGATGTCCGAGGTTTGCCCGATGTGGAAGGCCGAGGCATCATGCGTGTCGACGGCGAAGGCGACGGTGTTCAGGTGCACGATCGCGTCGAAGGTCTGCGAGATGTGCGACGGTCCGCCAAAGACGTAGGCGAGCTGCAGTCCGATGATGACGGCGGCCAGCGCCAGGGCGAGACCGCCCCACAGGGCGCTCGACGCGGGAGTGCGGTCCGCCGACTCGGGGCCGACCCAGCGATGCAGACCGAACGCGGCGGCAACGGCCAGGACCGTGACGATCGCGATCGGCAACGGGGACCACCCGAGTCCGACCATGGGCGCCAGCGTCGCCGAGACGCCGAGGATCGCGATCGACACCACGGGAGCCAACGCCAGCAGGCGCATTCGGCGCACGCCCCACCCGGCTGCCATGACGGCGATTCCGGGGACGGTCAGCGCCAGGACCGAGACGATCAGGGGCATCACGATCACCGACCAGGAATCGCTCATGCACTCCCATTTCTCGCTCGACGACAGTCAGCCATGCTAACGGACGGCACCTGATCCACCCCTGAGGGCGGCGGCGAGGTGCCCGCATAGACTGGTCGGGTGCGGGGCGAGACCCGCGCGTCCGTCGACACGAAAGTCTCTTTCTCCATGGATCTTCTCATCGTCGGTTCGGGCTTCTTCGGTCTCACGATCGCGGAGCGCGCGGCTGCCTCGGGTCGGAAGGTGACGGTCATCGATCGTCGTCACCACATCGGTGGCAACGCCTACTCCGAGGCCGAGCCCGAGACCGGTATCGAGGTGCACCGGTACGGCGCGCATCTGTTCCACACGTCGAACCCGTCGGTGTGGGAGTACGTCAACCGCTTCACCGACTTCACGTCGTACGTTCACCGCGTCTACACGACGCACAAGGGCGTGGTGTTTCCGCTTCCGATCAACCTCGGCACGATCAACCAGTTCTTCCAGGCGGCGCACACGCCCGACCAGGCGCGGGCGCTCGTGCAGGAGCTGGCCGGGGAGTTCGACGCGAAGGATGCCGCGAACCTCGAGGAGCGCGCGATCGGTCTGATCGGCCGACCGCTCTACGAGGCGTTCATCCGCGATTACACGGCCAAGCAGTGGCAGACCGATCCGAAGGATCTCTCGGCGGAGATCATTTCGCGTCTCCCCGTGCGGTACACGTACGACAACCGGTACTTCAACGACACGTGGGAGGGGCTCCCGGTCGACGGCTACACCGCGTGGCTGGAGCGGATGGCGGATCACCCGAACATCGAGGTGAAGCTCTCCACCGACTACTTCGACGAGGCGCAGCCGCTGAACAAGAAGGCCACCGTCGGCCAGGTGCCCGTCGTCTACACCGGTCCCGTCGACCGCTACTTCGACTATGCCGAGGGCGAGCTGGGGTGGCGCACGCTCGACTTCGAGCAGGAGGTCCTGCCGATCGGCGACTTCCAGGGCACGAGCGTCATGAACTACGCCGATGCCGACGTCCCCTACACCCGCATCCACGAGTTCAAGCACTTCCACCCCGAGCGAGCCGACCGCTATCCGACCGACAAGACGGTCGTGGTGCGCGAGTACTCGCGCTTCGCCACCCGCGCGGACGAGCCGTACTACCCGGTCAACACTCCCGACGACCGGGCCGGGGTCCTGGCCTACCGCGAACTGGCGAAGGGCGAGAAGGACGTGTTCTTCGGTGGCCGCCTCGGCACGTACCAGTACCTCGACATGCACATGGCGATCGGCTCGGCCCTGTCGATGTGGAACAACCAGTTGGCGTGACGGGCTCCGCCCTTCCGGGGGCGCCCAGCCTCGGGTGAGGGCGGGCGCATAGGATTCTCCGGTGACCCCCGCCACCGTCGGCGCCCCCGGATCGGTGCGGCGCTCCCTCCACTCACTGTGGTTGCTGTCGTCGCGCGATCTGCGTGTGCGGTACTCCACGAGCGCGCTGGGGTACCTGTGGTCGGTGCTGGATCCGCTCGTGATGAGCGGGATCTACTGGTTCGTCTTCACCCAGGTGTTCCACCGGTCGGTGGGGGAGGACCCGTACATCGTGTTCCTCATCACGGCGCTGCTGCCGTGGGTGTGGTTCAACTCCGCGGTGACCGACTTCACGCGGGCGTTCAAGAAGGACGCGCGCCTCGTGCGCTCCACGTCGATCCCGCGCACCATCTGGGTCACGCGCATCGTGCTCAGCAAGGGGATCGAGTTCCTCTTCTCCCTCCCTGTGCTCGTGCTCTTCGCCGTGTTCGGGGGCGCTCAGGTGTCGTGGGGGCTGCTGCTGTTCCCCGTCGCCGTGCTGCTGCAGACGATGCTGCTGGTCGGACTGGGCCTTATCGTCGCCCCGCTGTGCGTGATGTTCGGCGACCTCGAGCGCACGACCCGTCTCGTGTTGCGGGCGCTGTTCTACGCCTCCCCGATCATCTACGGCGTCGGCAACCTTCCCGGCGTCTTCGCCGACCTCGCGGCGTTCAACCCGCTGGCCGGCATCATCACGCTGTACCGCGTCGGGTTCTTCCCCGACCAGTGGGATCCGCTCACGGTGATCGTCGGCGCCGCGCTGAGCCTCGGCATCCTGGGTCTGGGTGTGTGGCTGTTCCCGCGCCTGGAGCGTCCGGTGCTGAAGGAGCTGTGATGGACCGTCCCGCTATCGAGGTGCACGATCTCGGCGTCCGCTTCCGACGCAACCGTCGCGGCGGCCGCTCTCTCAAGGACCTCTTCGGGGGTGCGGCCCGCCGGACGCGTCCCGACGAGTTCTGGGCCTTGCGCGGGGTGTCGTTCTCGGTGCGGCCGGGCGAGGCGATCGGCGTCGTGGGACGCAACGGACAGGGCAAGTCCACGCTCCTCAAGCTCGTCGCCGGCGTCCTGCTGCCCGACGAGGGCACGGTCGACGTGCACGGAGGCGTCGCGCCCCTGATCGAGATCACCGGCGGCTTCGTCGGCGACCTGACGGTGCGCGAGAACGTCCGCCTCACGGCCGGACTGCACGGGATGCCGCGTGCCGAGGTCTCGCGCCGGTTCGACGACATGATCGACTTCGCCGAAATCGGCGACTTCGTCGACACCCCGTACAAGCACCTCTCGAACGGCATGAAGGTGCGCTTGGCGTTCTCGGTCGTCTCGCAATTGGACGAACCGATCCTGCTCGTGGACGAGGTGCTCGCCGTCGGCGACCGGTCGTTCCGCGAGAAGTGCTACCGCCGTATCGACGAGCTGCTCGCGGACGGTCGGACGCTCTTCTTCGTCAGCCACAACGAGAAGGACCTGCGCCGCTTCTGCTCGCGTGGGCTCTACCTCGACGGCGGCGGGCTGCAGCTGGACGCCCCGATCGCCGAGGTCCTCGACCGCTACAACGCCGACTACGCGACCGGCTGAGCGGGCTCCAGCGGCGGCATGGGGCGCCACGACGCGTCGCGCGCGATCGTGCGCCCGTCGCGCAGCCCGCGGAAGAGGTGGCTCGTGCCGCGCAGCTTCCGCTCCACCACGACCAGGCGGATGAGCTCCTTGACGAAGGTCAGCGCCGTTCCGGCCGTGAATGGCACGGCCCGGTAGACGCCGAGCTCGCGGTAGTACTTCGCCAGGTACGCGCGGTTGCGCATGATGTAGTACCGGTACGCGTCGCTGGAGGCGTTCATGTGCCGGATGCCCATGTCCCACTGCTTGATCTCGCGGGTGCGTCGCAGGACGAACTCGTTCACGATGACCGAGTCGGTCACGCGGGACGCGAGCCAGCCGTAGAGCTGGTCGTCCCAGTAGATGAAGAAGCGCGGGTCGGGCAGGCCGATCTTCGCCACGACGTCGCGGTGGATGAACATGCCCTCGAAGCACCCCGAGTTCATCGGCTTGAAGCCCGACGAGTCGAATCCGGCGGGGGCGAACGGGATCGGAATCGCCATCGACTCGGCCACGCGGTACTGCCAGTAGAACTCACTGCCGTCGTAGTCGTAGCGGCGGCCCTGGATGCTGCGGAACTTCGGCGCCCAGTGCCCCATGCGGTCCAGGCCGTCGGTGACGACCTCGACGTCGTCGTCCATGAGCCAGATCCACTCCGAGCCGAGCTCGTACGCGACGCGCATGCCCTCGCTGAACCCGCCGGAGCCTCCGGTGTTGGTCTCGAGGCGGCGGTACACCAGCTCGGTGGGGAGCCGATCGCGGAAGGACTCCACGACCTCGGTGGTGTCATCCGTCGAGGCGTTGTCGATGATCACGAGGTGCCCGGGGGCGGGCGACATTCGCTCGATGCTCTCGAGCAGGCGCGTGAGCAGAGTGGTGCGGTTGTAGGTGACGACGACGATGGTCGCGGTCGACGGATCGAAGGATGCCACGCTCACGCACGCTCCTCGAAGGTCGCGCGCCACTGCGCCTCGGACACCATGTCGGGGAGGGCCTGGCGGTACTGCTTCGACAGGCGGGGCCACTCGCGCTGGAGGCGGCGGTGCAGGCGCACGGTGTCCAGGAGCATCCGGCGGAACTGCGCGCGGTCACGCGTGTAGACGTTCTTGCCCGACCCGTCGGCGGCGCTGACCAGGGCGCTGTCGTACAGGGGCACGCGCCACCAGTGGGCGTCGCCCTTGCCGAACTCGACCTCGGGCTGCTCGAGGTTCTCGGGGCGGGGTGCGTGCACCCAGTGCGAGATGAGCGTGCGGATGGTGAACGTGCGGAGGGCCAGCCCGGTGGGGCTGTCGAACTCGTTCTTCTTCAGGCGTCGGAACACCTGGCGTCCGCGCCGCGAGCGCAGCGGCACACCGGAGTCCTTGTGGATGCGGGTCTCGGGGTGCTTCTGCGCGATGAGGCGGGCCTCGGGCATGGCCCGGTCGAGCGTTTCGCGCATGTGCGCGGGCCCGGACAGGATGTCCCGCAGCGCCCGGTGGCGGAGCTCGACGGGGTAGTACTGCATCATCATGAGGTGCTTCAGGTCGACGCGTCGGCTGTGGCGGATGAGGGTGCCGCCGCGCGGGGACCGCGAGTGCAGGAGGGCGGCGACGATGCGGTTGCGCGCGTGGAAGTAGGCCTGCCAGTCGATCGAGTCGTCCTTGCCGACCCACGACACGTGCCACAGCGCGACACCGGGCATGGAGACCGTCGGGTAGCCGGCATCCCGGGCCCGCACGCAGAACTCCGCGTCGTCCCACTTGATGAAGGCCGGAAGGGACAGACCGATCTCGCGCAGGATGCTGGTCGGGATGAGACACATCCACCAGCCGTTGTAGTCGGCGTCGAGACGCATGTGCAGCATCGGCGTCTGGCGCAGGTTCGCGACGCTGAAGTCGTGCGGGAGGCGCTCCTGGAAGAGCGCGCGCCACATGAACGGCTCGTCGTCGACGACCTCGGCCCAGGCGTGGAGCTTCGGGCGGTCGAGGAGGTCGAACATGTGCGCGCCGACGATCGTGGGGACCGAGGCGTAGCGGCCGAAGACGACCGAGCGGCGGATGGACTCGGGCTCGATGCGCACGTCGTCGTCGAGGAGCTGGACGAAGTCGCTCTCGGGCCGCTGCAAGGTTTCGACCATGGCGCGGGCGAATCCGCCGGAGCCGCCCAGGTTGGGCTGGCGCACCACTTGCAGGGTCTCGCCCAGGCGCGCCGCGACCTCGGGGAACTCGGTCTCGTCCGAGACGAGCGCCGTGCCCTGATCGATGAGGAAGACGCGATCGACGACGTCGAGCACATCGGGGGAGTCGGCGAGGGCCTGCAGCGTCGTCACGCAGTAATCGGGCTTGTTGAACGTCGTGATGCCGATGCTCGCGTTGCCGGCGCGCACGGGCTCCTGCTCGGTCGTCCACTGGGCGCCCTCGAACATCGCATCGGTGCGGTCGGCGGCGACGTCGAACCAGATCCAGCCGCCGTCGCTGTACTGGTCGAGCACGAGGTCGAAGGTGCTGTCGACCCCCTCGCCCCGGACCTCGCGGGTCTCGATGCGCTGCCGCGTGCCGCCGCCGGTGGAACGGTAGACCAGGATCGTGGCATCCCCCGAGGTGCGCACGCTCAAGCGGACCTCGCGCACGGCCGTCCAGTGCTGCCAGTAGGCGGCGGGGAAGGCGTTGAAGTAGGTGCCGAACGAGACGCGGCGACCGGCGACGATGCGGGCCCGGTGCCGGTCGAGAACGTTGCTCAGCTGGGCGACGTTGGTGTCCCGCACAGGCTCCTCGTCGATCGTTCTGAAGGGTGTACGTCACGAAGAAGTCTTTCGTCGAAGGCGCGGGCCGTCGCGGCCAGCCCGCAGTCTACCCGGCGCCGTCGGGTCGGCCCTGAGCGTCGGCCCCGCCCGTCGCGACGCCGGGAGCGGGAGCGGCGCGGTCGCCGAGTCGCTCGCGCCAGGACCGCGACTGCCCCGCCCGCACCGCGCACAGCACGAGCAGCAAGAGCCCAGCGCCCGACAGCACGGAGCTCTCGAACAGCGACACCGTCATCAGCGCGACGAGGGTCAGCGGCGCCCACGTGTGCACGACCGCGCGACGCTCGCCCGCCACCAACCACGCGCGCGCCAGGGCGAGCGCGCACAGGACGAGGAAGACGAGCAGTCCCGCCCAGCCCAGCTGCAGCAACACGTCGAGGTACGCGTTGAGCGCGGAGGCGTGCTGCTGGTCCAGACCGAAATTGAGGACGCTGAACGGTGCGGTGTCGGGCGGCCAGGGCCCGAACCACCCGAACCCGTGGACGGGACTGTCATCGGAGAACCGGAGGATCTCGCCCCACAGATCGGTACGCAGCGACAGATCGTCGCGGCCGTCGAGCGCGGAGGCGATCGCCGCGCGTTGCGCCCAGGCGAGGGCGAGCGCCGCGAGGACCGCGACCCCGAGCGTCAGCTGAGCCGCGCGGCGCCGGCGCGGGGCCAGGGTGCGCACCGCCGCGAGTGCCGCGGCGGCCACGGCGGTGACCACCGCCACCAGGACGACCGTGGGGGAGCCGCTCAGCAGGGCGAGGCCCACCGAGAGCGCCACCGAGGCCGCCGCCGTGGCGGGCCGGACCGACCGTGTGCGCCACTCCACAAGGAACGTCAGGAGCGCGATCACCGTCACGACGCCCAGGTCGTTGCGGCTGCCGAACAGCCCCTGGACCGGGCCGAGCTCGGTGATGTCGCCCCGGATGCCGAGGAAGGGGATGGGGGTGTCCCACAGGATGCCGCTGAGCACCTCGAGCGCGAGCGAGGCCGCCAGCAGCCAGCGCAAGACGTCGCCGAGCGCCCGCACGCTCTGGTGGGCGTCGCGCACGTGTCCGATGACCACGCCGAGGAACGACACCCCCACCAGCCCCGCCCACCCCACGGTGGTGCGGGCGGCGTCGGTGCTCCACAGCACGCTGGCGCCGGCCCAGACCACGAACACCACGAGGGTCGTGGGAGCGAGGTGCAGCACCTCGATCTCGCGGCGGCGCACGATCAGCATGGCGACGCCGAGCGCGCACAGGCCCGTCAGGACGGTGGCGTACGTGACGTCGCCGGTGAGGCCCCGGATCGCGGAGGCGCCGAAGACGGCCGCGAAGGATGCGATGGTGAACGCCCGCGCCAGCTCCGCCGACGCCAGGACCGGTCGGGGATCGGGGCGCGTGCGGGAGCGGTCGGCGCTCACGACCCCGATCTCTGGAGCTCGCCGCGCTCGATCGCGATGCTCTGCTCGGCGGGGCCCACGCCCACGAGCGGGGACTGCTTGATCTTCGACCCGAACAGCACGACGAACATCCATCCCCACAGGAGCAGCGGTGCCGACTCGGTGAGGCCTTGCACGACGAGGAGGCCACCGATCAGCGTGGGCAGGAGCGTTAGCGGGGAGTGGGGGCGGTCGGCGCGCAGATCCCACCGCGGGCGGTCGACGGCGAAGAACCACGACCGCCAGACGTAGGCGAGGAACACCAGCGCCAGCAGGACGACGCCGACACCGCCCAGTTGCAGGTAGGCGTCGAGCCACATGCTGTGCGCCTGCACGACCGTCTGCCCGTGGTCGACGATCCACCCGTCGATCAGCGGCTCGGAGGCGATCCAGGGTGTGGAGAACCCCCAGCCGACGAGGGGGTGCTGGTCGGCGCGCGCGAGCACGTCGGCCCAGATGCCCTCGCGTCCGGTCAGGTCGGCGCCGCGGCCGAGGATGCCGAAGACCCCGTCGCGCCCGAACCACAGGACGGCGCCCCCGCCGAGGCCGATGAGCGCGTACAGCACGTACCACCGCGTGCGCTCGCCGGGGCGGCGGGCGGTGCGCATCACGAGCACCGTGGCCAGCACGAGCGCGACGAACCCCGCGGCGATCACGGTCGTGGCAGAGCCCGCGCGGACGAACAGGAACGCGGCGAGCACGATCCACCCGATCAGCAGGGAGCGACGCGGCGCCCCCGCCGCGATCCGGATGGCGAACACGATGATCGCCACGAGCATCGCGGCGCCCAGGAGGTTGGCGTTGCCGAAGATCCCCTGGATGCGACCTCCGTCGAACAGGTTGTCGCGCGACCAGTACACGATCGGATCCATGCGTCCCACGGGCAGGACGAATCCCGGCAGCAGAGGGCCGCGGACGAAGAGCGACACCGCCAGCTCGAACAGCAGCGAGAGTCCGACGATCCACTTGGCCGCCGAGGCGACCGCGCGGACGACGTCGCGCCACGCCAGCACCGCGCCGATGAACAGTCCCTGGAAGGTGGTGAGGGCCAGCAGCAGCCAGGTGAGGACGGATGCCGCCGGCCACGCGCTCCACGCCACCGAGGCTCCCGCCCACGCGACGTAGGCGAAGGCGAGCCACGGCAGACGACGGACGGCGACGGGCGGCCGCACGACGATCCACACCACCGCCGACACGATCCCGGCGGCGACCACCACGACGCCGGTGGCGGTGGGGCCGATCGCGTTGACGACCCCGACGCCGCCGAGGGCGAGGACCAGGACGAAGACGCACCACGCGCGCAGGAGGAGGTGACCCGTGGTCTCCCGCGGCGGAGCGGCCGGCAGCGCCGAGACCGGGTGACTGGTGTACATCGCCATGGTCAGATCAGGCTACCGTCCGCCGCTCTCCGGGCCGAGGGGGCAGCGCTAGGCTGGCGGCCGTGCTGGTTGAGATCTCGAACACGCCCCGTGACTACGCCTGGGGGAGCGCGACGCTCCTGGCCGACCTCGAGGGCCGCACGCCCTCGGGTGCCCCCGAGGCGGAGGTGTGGTTCGGGGATCACCCGGGATCTCCGGCGCTCGTGCACGACGGGTCCGACCGGACGCTGGACGCGTGGCTCGGTGACCACTCCGGCGAGGCGGGGGTGCCCGCGCGCCTTCCCTACCTGCTCAAGCTGCTCGCCGCCGGCGCGCCGCTGTCGATCCAGGTGCACCCGTCCCAGGAGCAGGCCGTCGAGGGCTTCGCGCGGGAAGAGGCCGCGGGCGTGCCGGTCGGCGCCGGGCACCGCAACTACAAGGACGACAACCACAAGCCCGAGGTCATCGTCGCCCTGAGCGAGACCTTCACCGCCCTCGCCGGGCTGCGCGACCTCGCGGCCACGCGCCGCCTCGTCGATGCTCTCGGCGACGCCGACGGCGTGCGCGCCCTGCGCGAGCGTCTGGATGCCGCCGACCCCTCGGCTGCGCTGCGCGCGGCGATCGGGTGGGTGCTCGGCGAGGCCGATGCGGCGGCGATCGAGCAGATCGTCACGGCCGCGGCATCCGGGCAGTCCGAGGAGTTCGCCGCCGAGCTGCGTCTCACGCGCACCCTGGCTTCGGCCTACCCGGCCGATCCCGGCATCGTGGTGGCCCTGCTGATGAACCTCGTCGAACTGCGTCGCGGCGAGGCGATCTTCGTCCCCGCCGGTGTCCTGCACGCCTACGTCGCGGGCTTGGGCGTGGAGATCATGGCCGCCAGCGACAACGTGCTGCGCGGCGGCCTCACCCCCAAGCACATCGACGTGGCCGAGCTCCTCGCCCTCGTGGACTTCCGCCCGGCGGCCCCGCCCCTCCTCGCTCCCCGAGCGGCCGCGGACGGGACGGAGCTGTTCGCCCCCGGCATCCGCGATTTCTCCCTCGCCCACGTGGCGGGCGCGCACGTTCCCGCCGACGTGGTGCTGCGGGGTGTCTCGATCGCGCTGTCGGTCGCGGGGCGCGCCGTGGTGACGGGGGCCTCGGGTACCGCCATCGAATTGGCGCCCGGCCAGGCCGCGGTGGTCACTCCCGACGAGTCGCCCGTGACCGTCACCGGCGGCGAGGTCTTCGTCGCGATGCCGGGGGAGTGACGCGCGACACGCCGAGAGGACCGCGTGAAGGTTCACCTCGCCCTTGAGGGTTTACGATCCGCAGCTTGACCAATTCGAATGACACGGGTGTAATTACTCGTACGCGTCAGTGGATCGAACGAGGGGGAGGACGAGATGGCGACATCGCAGTACCGGTCCGGTGTCCCGGACAACTGGTTCGTCGATCCGGTCGATCTGGGGGTTCCCGGTGTCCGTCGTGACATCGACGCCACCGAAGAGAACACCCTCGCGTGGCAGACCGACGCGCTGTGTTCGCAGACGGACCCCGAGGCCTTCTTCCCCGAGAAGGGCGGGTCGACCCGCGACGCCAAGCGCATCTGCACGTCGTGCGACGTTCGCTCGGAGTGCCTCGAGTACGCCCTCCAGAACGACGAGCGGTTCGGCATCTGGGGCGGCCTCAGCGAGCGCGAGCGCCGCAAGCTCAAGCGTCGCGCCTGACTCCTGGCATCCGAGCCTTCCTGAGGGATCCTCGACGGCTCGGCGCGGCGTCCGCGAACACCGGACACCCCGCCTAGGCTGACCACGCCATGCCCGCCCGTGTACACGCCGTCCTCGTGGTCCGCCCCGAAGGACGCATCCCCGCCGCTCCCCACCTCACGCGCACCCTCGCGGCGCTGGCCGCGCAGACGCGGCCGGTCGATGCCCTGACGATCGTGCTGTGCGGTGCAGATCCGGAGTTGACCCGTATCGCGGCGGCCTCCGGCGCGGAAGGCGTGATCACCGCCTCCCCGGGGACGCCGTTCGCTGCGGCGACCGCGATGGCGACCCCCCGTCTGACGGGGGATGCCGTCTGGCTCCTCGCCCAGGACACCGCCCCCGACCCCGATGCCCTGCTGCGCTTGGCGGGCGCGCTGGAGCTGTCGTCGTCGCTCGCCGTGGCCGCACCGAAACTCGTCGCGTGGGACGACCCCGCCGAGATCGTCTCGCTGGGCGTGAGCGTGACCCGCTACGGCCGCAGCGTCGAACTCGCCGCCGGTGAACTGGACCAGGGCCAGCGCGACGGGGACGCCGATGTGCTCGGCGTCGACGTGCGCGGTGTGCTCGTGCGGCGGGAGTCCTGGCGCGCGCTCGGCGGCCTCGACCCGGCGCTCGGCGGTGCCGACGAGGGGCTGGATATCGGTATCCGCGCGCGCTTGGCCGGCGACCGCGTCTCGCTCGTGCCCGCCGCGCGGATCGCCGTGGCCGGCGACGGCGTCGCCGCGATGGCGCGGGGTCGCGCCCGTGCCCGCCGACGTGCCTTCGCCGAACGCACCGCGCAACTGCACCGTCGGTTGGCGTACGCACCGGCGGCGGCGGTCGTGCTGCATTGGCTGTCGTTCCTGCCGCTGGCGCTCTGGCGCACGATCGCCCACCTCGTGGCCAAGGTGCCCTACAAGGTCGTGCCGGAGTGGGGTGCCGCGATTCTCGTGATGGCCCGCCCGGCCGCCGTCGCCCGCGCCCGCCGGCGGATCCGCGCTCTGCGCACCGTCGGATGGTCCCGCATCGCGCCCCTGCGTGTCTCGCGGTCGGAGCTCCGGCTGCAGTGGGCGGGAGACGCGGCCGAGAGCGACGCGCCCGTGCGCTCCGAGCTGCGCTTCTTCGTCGGCGGCGGGGCGTGGGTCGTCCTCGGCGCGCTCGCGGTCTCCGCCGTGCTGTTCGCCCCTCTTCTGGCCTGGCCCGTCCTCGGCGGCGGCGCGCTCGCACCCCTGCGGGCGAGCGTAGCCCAGCTGTGGCAGGACGCGGCCTGGGGAGCGCGTCCTCTCGGCCTGGACGTCGTCGGCCCCGCCGACCCGTTCTCGGCACTCATCGCCCTGATCGGTTCCCTGTCCCCGGCCGAGCCGTCGCGGGCGCTCGTGGTCCTGTGGATCCTCGCCCTGCCGCTCGCGGTGCTGGGCGGGTGGCTCGCTGCTACGCGCATCACGGAATCCTCTCTCCTGCGCATCACCGCCGCGCTCGCCTGGGCGCTCGCCCCCACCTTCCTCGCCGCGCTCGTCGAGGGCCGGCCCGCCGCGGTCCTGCTGCATCTGCTGCTGCCGTGGCTCTTCTTCGCCGCGAGCGTCGCGCACCGGTCGTGGGCGCCCGCGGGAGCGGCATCCATCCTGCTCGTCGCCGTGCTGGCGTGCTCCCCCTCGCTGGCCCCGGCCGTCGTGGTGCTGTGGTCGGCCGCGCTCGTCGTGGTGGCCCTGGCGGCCCCGCGGGGGATCGCCCGCGTGGTGTGGCTCGTCATCCCCTCGATCGTGGTGTTCGCGCCGCTCATCTGGACCCAGGTCCGGCTCGGGAACCCCTGGGGACTGCTCGCGGATCCGGGTGTGCCCTTCGCGGGCGCCGAAGCCACCGCCGACCCCCTCGGACGTGCGCTCCTGGCCGCCGGGTTCCCCACCTCGGATCCGGGCGGGTGGGCCGCGCTCACCGGCGGTCCGGTGTGGTGGGTGGCGCTGCTCGCCGCCCCGCTCGCGGTGCTCGCCCTCCTGGCCGTGCTGACCCCCCGGTGGATCACGGCGACCAGCCTGCTCGTGATCGCGGCGACGGGCCTGGCGACCGCGTTCGCCGCCGTCGGGATCGCGGTGACGTTCGACCACTCCACGCCGGTCGCGCTGTGGCCTGGCGCGGGGCTGAGTGTCGCCTGGCTCGGCGTCGTGGGCGCGGCCGTGATCGCTTTGGATGCCGGTCTCGTCGAGCGCGTGCGCGTATTGCGGCCGATCGGGGCGGTCGTGGCCCTCGCGGCCCTGCTCGTCGCCGTGGCGCCCTCGCTGACGGCCGTCACCACCGCATCTCCTCGCGCCGTGCTCACGAACGGCCCCGTCTCCACGCTCCCCGCCTTCGTCGCCGCGGAGGGGCGAGGGTCGACCGCGATGGGCACGATCGTGCTGGATCCCCGCGCCGACGGCTTGCGCGTCGACGTCGTGTGGGGCGGCAGTGCGACCCTGACCGGGCAGAGCACGGTCGAGGCCACCCGCACGCAGGCCCGCCCCGCGGACGAGGAACTCGCCGCGCTCGCCGCCGACCTCGTCACTCCGTCCTCCGAAGACGCCGTCGCCGGCCTCGCGGCTCGCGGCATCGCGTTCGTGCTCCTCGAACCGGCTCCCGGGGGAGAGGACGACGTCATCCGCGGCGCCCGTCTGACCGCGGCGACCTCCCTCGACCAGCGCAACTCCCTCGACGGCGTCGGGTCGACCGCACGCGGCGAGCTGTGGCGCGTGACCTCCGACGTCTCACCGCGCGCCGGGCTCGACATTCATCAGACCCGCTTGCAGCAGCTCGTCGGGGTCGGCTCGCTCGCGGTCCTGCTCGTCGCCCTGCTGCTGGCGGTTCCCACCGCCGCGTCGCGGCGCGTCGCCCGCCGCACCCCGCGCACCGTCGGACCCGTCCGGGGAGGTACCCGATGAGCGATCGTCGCCTGGTCCGTTGGGCCACCACCAGCGCCCGTGTCGTCGCCGGCAGCGCCGTCGCCGCGGCCGTGGTCGTCGGAACGGTGGCCGGTATCGCCGCCCCGTGGCCGACCCGCGTGGCCGAACCGGTGCGGGTGCAGGTCACCCCGGCTCCCTCGGACACCGTCCTCGCGTGCGACGGACCCGTCTTCGCCCTGGGGCGCACGGCAGAGTCGGCGGGCGCTCTGAGCGTCGCTGCCGCCCAGGAAACCGTCGCGGGGCCGGAGGGGACGGGAGCGGACGTCTCGACCCTCGGCGGCGCGACCGCCGACGGATCGGGGGATGCCACTGCCTTTCGGGCGCCTCCGGTCGACCGCGTCGCGACCCCCTACGCCGCCGCCGGTTCCGCCACCGTCGCCTCAAGCGACCTCACCGGGTTCAGCGCCTCGGCGTGCCGCCCGCCGCTCGCGGAGTCCTGGCTGGTGGCGGGAGCGACCACGACGGGCGCGAACGACCTCGTCGTCCTCGGCAATCCCGGCGACGTCCCGGCGACCGTGCAGCTGTCGGTCTACGGCGCCCAGGGCGTCTCGACGCCGCCGGGCGGCACCGGCCTCGTCGTCCCCGCCGGCGGGCAGCGCGTCCTTCCGCTCGCCGGCCTGCTGCTGGGCGAGGAGAGCCCGGTGGTGCGGGTCGTGGCCACCGGCGCGCCCGTGCACGCCTCGCTCCAGACGAGTCTCACCCGCGTCCTGCTCCCCGGGGGCAGCGATCAAGCCGCCCCGCTCGCGCAGGCGGCGACCGATCTCGTCATCCCCGGTGTTCAGGTGCTCACGACCGGCGAGGGGAACGCGGGCACGGTCCTGCGGTTGCTCTCGCCGGGTGCCGAGGCGTCGGCGACCGTGACGATCGCTCCCGTGGACGGTGGTGCGGCGGTCGGCGATCCCCGCACCCTCGCTCTGCCGGCGGGGACACCCACGTCGCTCGACCTGTCGGGACTGGCCTCGGGCGCCTACACGATCTCGGTCCAGGCGACCGAGCCCGTCGTCGGCGGCGCGTGGTCGACCACCGGTTTCGGGGAAGGCGCGGACTTCGCCTGGTACGCCCCGGCCCCCGCGTTCGCGGCATCCGGTCTCGTGGCCGTCGCCCCCGGTGCCGGGGGCACGCTCGTGATCGCCGCGGATGACGCGAGCGGACCGGCATCGGTCTCGGTGACGCCGCAGTCCGGCGGGGCCCCCGTGGCCGTCACGGTGCCCGCGGGAGGCTCCGTCGCGGTGCCCGTCACGGCCGGCGTGTACGAGCTCGCTCCGGACCGCGCCGTGCACGCGGCGGTGTCGTACGCGGCTCCCGGGGCGCTGGCCGGTTACCCGCTGTGGCCCGCCGACGCGGCGGCGGGAGCCCTGACGATCCTGCCCTGAGCAGCGGCGCCGCTCACAAGAAGCGGAAGCGTTCGGGGCCGAGATCCCACGGGTCGCGTTCGAGGTACTCGGCCGCCGCCCGGAACACGGCGCCCTCGATCATCATGCGCCGGTGCAGGTCGTCGTCGATGTGCGGGTGGCCGAGCCGCTCGATCGGGACGCGGTAGAGGATGATGCGCTTCTGCTCGCGCAGCACCTGCCAGCGGGGGATCGCTCCGGTGGCCGAGGGGGGCATGATGCCGATCTCGAACGACACGTCGCGCAGCTCGCTCCACGCCGACCGCAGGAATTCGGCGGCCGTGCTCACAGCGATGTCGAAACGCTCGATCCGGGTGTCCAGCGGGGGCAAGGGCGGCCGCACGACGG
The DNA here is from genome assembly GCF_918698205.1 of Microbacterium sp. Bi128. Taxonomy (NCBI): domain Bacteria; kingdom Bacillati; phylum Actinomycetota; class Actinomycetes; order Micrococcales; family Microbacteriaceae; genus Microbacterium; species Microbacterium sp. Bi128. The sequence continues at coordinate 17,331 of NZ_CAKKMM010000013.1, forward strand.
GGCTGCGGTTCTCGCGGCCGTGACGACCGTGGCGCGAGGGCCGCGCGACCGGCCGGGCCTCACGGGATCGACGACGCATGCGCCCATCCTACGGTCGGCGACGCGCGGCGGCCGCGGCGTTGCGGCGCGGGACCCGCGCCGCTCGACCCCGGCGCGGCGTGGCCGCCCCGGGCCGGCACCGGCCTAGGCTGACCCGCGATGCGCGACAGACTTTGCTCGAAGGTGGGATGCGCCCGCGAGGCGATGAGCACCCTCACCTACGACTACGGCGACCAGATGGCCGCGCTCGGCCCCCTCGGCCGTGCGGGCGACCCGCACGCGCACGATCTGTGCGCGATCCACGCCGACCGCCTGTCGGTTCCCCGGGGCTGGGTCGTCGTGCGCCACGAGACCCTCCGGGCCTGATCCGGCCTCAGGCCTCAGGCCTCAGGCGTCGAGGTCAGGGACGCCGCCCGCTCGTTCTCGAGCAGGAGCGCCCGGTACTCGCGGTCGCGTCGCACCGCCGCCGCAGCACGCACCAGCGTCTCGGGGTCGACAGCGGGCACGGGAGAGACGTACGGCTGCACCGACTGCGCCAGGCTCGCGGCGACGCGCGCGCGGGCGGCGGGCTCGAGCGCGTCGGCCCCGCGGACGAACTGCGCGACGCGGGCGGCCAGCCGGTCGGGGAGGCGCGAGACATCGGCGACCGCCGCCCACCCCTCCATCCCCGGGGGGACCCCCGGCGCCGCCGCCGGCAGCGGGCGCGTCCGCGTGCGCTCGCACGCCGTGCCGGCCATCAGGTCGCCGAGCCGCTGGGCGCGCGGAGTGAACATCCCCACGACGGCGGCGATCCCGCCGAGCGTGAACCACAGCTCCAGCACGCCCACGAGCGCGCGGATGAACGCCTGACGGAAGCCGGTGGCTCCGCCGTCGACGCGCACGATGCGCCCGCCCACCGCGAGACGGCCGAGGCTGCGCCCTCGGGAGAGCGTCTCGACCGCCGTCGGAACGACCACCATCACCGCCACGATGAGCACGATGACGCCAATGCGGAAAGCGCTGTCCGGAATCGTCCCGCCGGCGACGAGCGCGGTGAGAAGGAGCGAGCCGGCCACGAGCAGCACGATGCCGACGACCATGTCGATGAGGCATCCCACCGCGCGCAGGAAGAACCCGAGCGGCTGCACGTCCAGTGCGACGGCCTCGCCGGTGAGCGTCTCGTCTGCCGCGGCGTGCACGAGCGTCGTCGCGGGACCGGGGACCGGAGGGGATGCCGCGGGCGAAGCCATGCGTACAGTTGATCACATGGACCTCGACGCCCTCACGGCCGCGCGCCGGCAGGAGTGGGCGCGGCTGGACGAGCTGGGCCGGACGCGGCGGCTGGCCGGTCCCGAGGTCGACGAGCTCGTCACCCGGTACCGCGCGGCCTCGGCGGATCTCGCGGACATCAAGACGTCGGCGGGACGCACGCCCCAGGGTGACTACGTCTCGATCCTGCTCGCGCGCACGCGGCTGCGTCTCACGGGTGTCCGCGAGAACGTGCTGCGCCAGGTGCCGCGGTTCTTCCTCCGGCAGCTGCCCGCGGCCCTGTACCGCGTGCGCTGGACGACGCTCGCCATCGCCGTCGGCTTCGTCGTGGTCGCCTCCCTCGTCGCCCTGTGGATCTCGTCGGATCCTCGCGCGGTGGCGGCGCTGGGCGCGCAGAGCGAGCTGCAGAACTACGCCGATCAGCAGTTCGTGCAGTACTACCGCGAGAACCCGAACGCCGTCTTCGCCGGCACGGTGTGGACCAACAACGCGTGGATCGCCGCGCAGTGCGTGCTCTTCGGTGTCACCGGTGTGTGGCCGCTCATGGTGATGATGCAGAACGCCATCGGCGTGGGATCGTCGGCGGCGATCATGATCGCGTTCGACCGCTCGGACGTGTTCTTCCAGTTCATCCTCCCGCACGGTCTGCTCGAGCTCACGGCGATCTTCGTCGCCGGTGCGGCGGGCCTGCACATCTTCTGGGCCTGGGTCGCGCCCGGGCGGCGTACCCGAGCCGCCGCGCTCGCCGCCGAGGGGCGCGCGCTGGCGACCGTGGCCGTGGGGTTGGTCTTCGCGCTGGGGCTCTCGGGGCTCGTGGAGGGTTTCGTCACGCCGACGACCTGGCCCTGGCAGGTGAAGATCGCGATCGGCGCGGCCGCGCTGGGCGTGTTCCTGGTCTACATGCTGGTCGTGGGGCGTCGAGCGTTCCGGTCGGGCGAGACCGGCGACGTCACCGAGTACGAGGGCGGCACGCCGACGCTGGTCTCGGGCTGAGGCATCCGCGAATCTCGCTGTTCCCCCGCGCGTCATTTTTGATTCACTCAAAACAAGCTAGAGTGGGGGAATGCTCGACGATCGGACGGATGCCACCGCGGATGCCCTCATCCGCGGGGCGGGGCTGCGGGTGACGGCGACGCGTGTCGCGGTGCTCGAAGCCCTGCGCGCCCGCCCGCACGCCACCGCCGATGACGTCTTCGACGGCATCGTCGGGACCCTTCCCGGCACGAGCAAGCAGTCGGTGTACAACGCGCTCGGCGACTTCGCCGACGCGGGACTGGCCCGCCGCATCGAACCCGCCGGTCACGCCGGCACGTTCGAGCTGCGCGTCGGCGACAACCACCACCACGTGGTGTGCACCGGGTGCGGCCGCATCGACGACGTGGACTGCGTCGTCGGTTCGGCCCCGTGCCTGCACATGCCGGAGGGCAGCGGTTTCCTCATCGAAACCGCCGAGGTGACGTTCTGGGGCGTGTGTCCCGAGTGTCGAGCGAAGTCCGAAGCCGAAACACCGAGAGGATCCCGATGAGCGACACTCTGAACGGATGCCCCGTCTTCCACGACGGCCCCGCCCCCGACGACAACCGACTGCCGGTGGGTGAAGCCCCCGCCGACAGCGAGCCCGCGGGCGCGCTGCCCCACCCGACCCAGGGGTCGGCCAACCGCGTGTGGTGGCCCGAGAGCCTCAACGTGAAGATCCTCGCGAAGAACAACGCGCTGCGCGACCCGCTCGACGCGGGCTTCGACTACCGCGCCGCTTTCGAGGCGCTCGACCTGGATGCCGTGAAGAAGGACATCCAGCAGGTCATGACGACCTCGCAGGACTGGTGGCCCGCCGACTTCGGCCACTACGGTCCCCTGATGATCCGCATGGCGTGGCACAGCGCCGGCACGTACCGCGTGACGGACGGTCGCGGCGGCTCGGGCGCCGGCATGCAGCGCTTCGCACCGCTGAACAGCTGGCCCGACAACGTCAACCTCGACAAGGCCCGCCGCCTGCTGTGGCCGATCAAGAAGAAGTACGGCCAGTCCATCTCGTGGGCCGACCTCATGATCCTCGCCGGCAACGTCGCGCTGGAAGACATGGGCTTCCCGACCTTCGGCTTCGCCGGCGGCCGCACCGACGTGTGGGAGCCGGACGACGACGTGTACTGGGGCCCCGAGACCACGTGGCTCGGTGACGAGCGCTACACGGGCAACCGCGAGCTCGAGCGTCCGCTGGCCGCCGTGCAGATGGGCCTCATCTACGTCAACCCCGAGGGCCCCAACGGCAACCCCGACCCGCAGCTGTCGGCTCACGACATCCGCGAGACGTTCGGGCGCATGGCCATGAACGACGAGGAGACCGTCGCCCTCATCGCCGGTGGCCACACCTTCGGCAAGACCCACGGCGCCGCCAGCGACTCGCACGTCGGGCCGAACCCCGAGGCCGCCGACATCGAGGACCAGGGCCTCGGCTGGAAGAACAGCCACGGCACCGGCAAGGGCGACGACACCATCACCAGCGGTCTCGAGGTCACCTGGACCTACCACCCGACCCGCTGGGACAACGAGTTCTTCCACATCCTCTTCGCCTACGAGTGGGAGCTCTTCCAGAGCCCCGCCGGCGCCCACCAGTGGCGTCCGGTCAACGGCGGCGGAGCCGACATGGTTCCCGAGGCGCACCCGAACGGCCGCCGCGAGCCCCGCATGCTCACGAGCGACCTGGCCCTGCGCGTCGACCCGGCGTACGAGAAGATCTCGCGCCGCTTCGCCGAAGACCCCGCCGCCTTCCAGGATGCCTTCGCCCGCGCGTGGTTCAAGCTCACCCACCGTGACATGGGCCCGCGTGCCCGCTACCTCGGGTCCGAGGTGCCGACCGAGGTGCTCGACTGGCAGGACCCCGTGCCCGCCGTCGACCACCCGCTCATCGACGCCGCCGACGCGGCGGCGCTGAAGCAGCGCCTCCTCGACAGCGGCCTGTCCGTCGCGCAGCTCGTGACCACGACGTGGGCCGCGGCCTCGACCTTCCGCGGCAGCGACAAGCGCGGCGGTGTCAACGGCGCGCGCATCCGCCTCGAGCCGCAGAAGAGCTGGACGGTCAACAACCCCGAGCAGCTGGCATCCGTGCTCTCGGTGATCGAGGGCATCAAGGCCGAGTTCGACGCGCAGGCGTCGGACGGCAAGAAGGTCTCGATCGCCGATCTGCTCGTGCTCGCCGGCAACGCCGGTGTCGAGCAGGCCGCCCGCGCGGGCGGCGTCGAGGTCGAGGTGCCCTTCACCCCCGGCCGCACCGACGCCACGCAGGAAGAGACCGACGTCGACTCGTTCCGCTGGCTCGAGCCGATCGCCGACGGCTTCCGCAACTACGCCTCGCGCGAGACGCGACTGCCGGCCGAGTTCCTGCTGCTGGACAAGGCGAACCTGCTCACGCTCACGGCCCCCGAGATGACCGTGCTCGTCGGCGGCCTCCGGGCCATCGGCGCGAACTGGGACGGCTCGGACTGGGGTGTCTTCACCGGCACCCCCGGCGCCCTGACGAACGACGTGTTCGTGAACCTCCTCCACCTCGGCACGACGTGGAAGCCGCTCGACTCCGGCAAGCACGCCTTCCAGGGGACGAAGGACGGCTCGGGCGAGACGGTGGGGATCGGCACGCGCGTCGACCTCGTGTTCGCCTCGAACTCCGAGTTGCGCGCGCTCGCCGAGGTGTACGCCTCCGACGACGCGAAGGAGAAGTTCGTCCGCGACTTCGTCGCCGCATGGCGCAAGGTCACCGAGCTCGACCGGTTCGACCTGGTCTGAGTCCCGGCATCCGGAAGGCCCGTCCCGTGTGGGGCGGGCCTTCCGCGTCTGCGCCGTGTCTCCGCCGCCCCGATAAACGCCGTCCCTGTCGAGACACGCCACGACACCGCGTGTCTCGAGAGGAATTGCGTTTATCGGGGAAGGGCGCGGGGCGCGGATGCCGGGATCAGGCGCGGGAGAGGCGGCGTAGACCCTCGTCGATCGAGACGCGGGGCGTCCAGTGCAGGTCGCGGCGGATCTCGGTCTGGTCGAACCAGTGGGCGGTGGCGAGCTGCTCGGCGAGGAAACGCGTCATGGGCGGCTCGTCGGTGCCCGGGCGTACGGCCCAGACCCGCTCGACGAGCGATCCAGCGGCCCGGGCGAGACCGGCGGGCACGCTGAACGCCGGCGGCCGGACGCCCGCGGCGCGGCAGATGCCGGCGAGCAGATCGCCGACGGGGCGTGGCTCGCCGTTGGTCAGCACGTAGGCGCGGCCGCTGACGTCGTCGACGCGCTCGAGGGCGGCGACGATGCCGCTCGCGGCGTTGTCGACGAACGTGGAGTCGATGAGTGCGGTGCCGCCGTTGAGCAGCGGCAACCGTCCGCGGCGCGCCCGATCCACGACGCGGGCGATGAGCTGCGTGTCGCCGGGACCCCAGACGATGTGCGGCCGGATCGCGACGACGGATGCCGTGGCCCCGGCGCGACCGAGGGCGAGCAGCTCCGCCTCGGCCTTCGTGCGCGCGTACTCGCCGCGTGCGGCGACCGGGTCGGCGGGCTCGGCGCCGACGCCGGCTAGGGCGTGGCCCGCATGGGCGACCGACGGCGAGGAGATGTGCACGATGCGCGACACCCCCGCGGCGGATGCCGCGTCCAGCAGCGTGCGGGTGCCCTCGACGTTCACGGCCTGGAACTCGGCCGGGTCCCCGGCGAGCGACACCTTCGCCGCCAGATGCACCACGGCGTCGACCCCGGTCACGGCGGAGGCCGTGGCATCCGGGTCGGTCACCGAACCGAGGCGGTCGTCGGCGCCGGCCATTCCCGACGGGCGGCGCTGGAGCGTCCGCACCTCGTGCCCGGCGTCCTGCAGGGCGACGACGACCGCGCGGCCGAGGAATCCGGACGCGCCGGTGGCGAGGACCTTCACGGCGCCGTCGGCCGCTCGCCGGCGAGGATCCGCTCCGCCCAGGCGGCGAGACGCGAGCGGTCGATCTTGGAGTTGTGCCGGATGTCGGTGGGCAGGGCGGGCACGACCAGCACGGCGGCCAGGGCCTGCGGCGTCGCTGCCCGCACGACCTCGGTGAGACCCGGGGATGCCACGCCCGCGCGCCGCACACCCGGATCGCGTTCGACGACGGCGACGACGACCTGCCGACCGACGGGCCCGACGCCCACCGCCGCGGCACGCGAGACGCCCGAGACGGACTCGACGTCCTGCTCGATCGCGACGGGGGTGACCGGTCCGTGGGCCGTCGTGATGACGTGGGGCAACCGGCCCTCGATCCACAGGCGTCCGGCGGCGTCGAGGTGGCCCACGTCGCCCGTGCGGTGCCAGCGCCCCGGCAGCGCGTCGAGGTCGCGACGCGCCTCGCGGTCGGTGAGGGAAAGGCGGAAGTAGCCGCGCTTGAGGTGCGGCGCGCTGATGACGACCTCGCCAGTCACGCCCGCGTCGGTAACGGGAGAACCGGTGGCTCGTCCCTCGGCGTCGAGGGCGGCGATGCGCACGCGGCCGCGGCCGATCGGCGTGCCGACGCACACTCCGTGATCGCCGGAGGCCACGGCCTCTTCGATCTCGGGCAACGTGACGTCGGCGACGAGCAGGCATTCGGTCATGCCGTACGGCGTGTGCGCCGTCGCGTTCGGCATGAGCTCGTGCGCCCGTCGCAGCAGCGGGGTTCCCACGGGCGCGCCCGTGGATAGGAACGTGTGCACGCCGGCCAGGGCGGCGCGGTCCTCGGTCGTGAGCGCGCCGGCGGTGGCGACGACGTTGCGGACGGCGGCGGGGGAGAGGAACACGATGCGCGCGTCCGACGCGCGGACCGCCGCCGCGACAGCACTCGCGGTGAGGGTGCGCGGCGCCGAGACGTCCATGTCGGGGGTCGCCGATCGCGTGCCCAGGGCCGGGCCGAGGAGGGCGAACGGTGCGAATCCGGTGACGAGGCCCGTGTCCGGGCCGACGTCGAAGTGCGCGGCCAGCGCGTCGCGCAGCGACGAGAGCTGACGGTGCGTGTACACGACACCCTTGGCGGGGCCCGTCGATCCCGACGTGAACAGCACCGCGGCGTCGGCGTCGATGTGCGGGGGAGCGGGCAGTGCGCGCCCGCGGCCGGCGAGGGCCACCTCGGACAGGCTCGCCTCCACGCCCAGAGCCCGCGCGGCGGCGGTCGGCAGCGCCGCGGCGGAGAGGCGGCGTCCCGGCCAGCCCAGGGCGCGCGCGGCGGCGAGCCCGGCGACCTCGCCGATCACGACGTCGGGTACCGCACCGCGCACGGCGCGGGAGAGACCCCGGATGCCGAGCCCTCGGTCGGCCACGACGACGATGGCGCCGATGCGCAGACACGCGTACAGCACGGCGGTGAGGGTCGGTCCCGGCGGGACGAGCAGCGAGACGCGGTCGCCGGCGCGGACGCCGATCGCGTCGAGCCCCGCGGCGATTTCGTCGACGCGGGCGGCGAGCTGTCGCCAGCTCACCCGGAGCGGGGCGCGGCCCGGGCGAGCGGCCATGTCGATGACCGCGACGTCGTCGTCGGCACGGCGGGTCGTGAGCGCGTCCCACAGGGGAGCGGGAGCCGCGTCGTCGTCCCCGGGGGCGTCGTCGGTGATCCGTGCGGACGCGGGGGAGCCGGCATCCGGGCCCGGGACGACCTTCTCGGCGAGCCAGTCCAGAACCGCCTCGGCGTACGGTCGCTCCTCGGCGACGAGGTGCCCCGCGCCCTCGTAGCGGTGCACGTCGGCGTGCGGGAGACGGTCGACGAGATCGTCGAGGTGCACCTCGCCGAACACGGGGTCCTTCGGCCCGCGCAGCAGCAGGGCCGGGACGTCGAGGTCGCGCAGGCCCGCCGACAGGCGGCGGAGGGCGGGCGTGCTCTCGTCCACCGCCGTGGCGGGGATGTCGGCGACGAACCCGCCGATGCCGCGTCGGCGTTCGACCGTGGCGTAGGGCGCGCGGAACGCGGCCCGTACCGCCGGGTCGAGGTCGGCGAGGGCGAGGGTCGTGTCGAGGAACGCCGTCGTGCCGGTCGTGCCGGCCGCGAGCATCCCCCGGGCCGTGGCGACCCGGAGCGGGAACGGCAGCGGCGCGTCCTCGGCGTGGTGCACGGCGGTGTTGAGGGCGATGACCGCCGCGAGACCGTCGCGGTTCTCGACCGCCCACCCGAGAGAGACGGGACCGCCCCAGTCGTGGCCGATCGTGACGACGGGGGTGCGGATGCCGGCCGCCTCGACGAGCGCGGAGAGGTCCGCGATGCGCTGCGCAAGTGTCCGGCGCACGTCGGTGCGCTCGGAGAAGCCCATCTCGAGTTGGTCGACGGCCACGACGCGCCAGGCGGGCGCGCCCGCGTCCGCGCGGACGAGCGAGGCGTTCACCAGCGCGCGCCACAGGTAGGACCACGTCGGGTTGCCGTGGACGGCCACGATGGTGCCGACCGGGGTGATGCCGCGCTCGTCGAGCAGGTCGCCGGTGTCGAGGATGTGCCACGTGCGGCGTCGGCCCGCGTCGGCGCCGGTGCCCTCGACGTCGATGAGTCGGGAGAAGGCCGGGTCCAGGCCGGGGAGCCCGGCGGGAGGGAGAGTCGCCCGCAGGCCGGTGACCGTCACCAGGCCAGCTCCAACATCCCGGTGTTCAGCCCGGAGCCCACTCCCATCAGCAGCACGCGGTCGCCGCGACGCAGGGTCTTCTGCTCCTCGGCCAGGGTGATCGGGATGGAGGCCGGGCCGACGTTGCCCAGGTTCGGGTAGGTCACCGGCACGCGGCTCCGGTCGAGCTTGGCCGCGCGGACGATCGCGGAGGTGTGCACCGACGAGACCTGGTGGGTGATGTAGCGGTCCATGCCCGTCCACGCGAACTCGCCCTTGGCCTCTTTCCAGGCCGACACGACGAGGTCGAGGCCGCCCTTGAGCAGGGCTTTCGCGTCGGTGAACATGCCGTCGACGCTGCCCACGCACAGGTCGTAGAACTGCGTCGCGGCGCGCGTGACCCCGCCGACGATGCGGTGACCCTCGGGGTGGTCGCTGGCGCGGCCGAGCACCGCCGCCGCCGCGCCGGAACCGAGCGTGAGCGAGGCGAACTCCTGCATGAAGGCGTCGCGATCGAGGTCTTCGCGCACGAGGCGGTTGATCGTGTTGACCTGGATCTCGTCGGCATCCTCGCCGTTGACGATGAGCGCGTACCGCACCTGGCCGGACTGGATCATGCCCGCCGCCAGGCTCATGCCGTTGATGAAGCCGAGGCAGGCGTTGGCGACGTCGAAATTGATCGCCGAGCTCGGCAGCCCCAGGCCGTGGTGGAGGCGGACCGCCACCGAGGGCTCGAGGTGCTTGCGCGTGACGGAGGTGTTGATGATGAGGCCGATCTCACTCGGGTCGACGCCCGCCTCGGCCAGCGCTTGCTTGCCCGCCGCGATCGTCGCCTCGTCGGAGGATTCGCCCTCGGCCCAGTTGCGGCGCTCCACGACACCGGCCACCCGGCGCAGCAGCCCCGGTTTGAGCTTGAGTCGCGTCAGCGCGGGGGCGAGCCTCTCCTCGATGTCGTCAGAGGTGGTCACGCGGCTGGGCAGCACGCTCGCCACCGACACGAGGGCCACATCGTCGAAGCGAGTGGTGGCGTTTCCTGGCAAGAGAGCTCCCGCATCCTGTGCGTAGACGGCGCAGCCGGGCGCGGAGGGACACGCCGGCGGCTGGAAGGGTACCCCCCAGGATAAGCCGCGACGTATGCGGACGGGTGCATGGCGGAGCGGTGTGCTAGTCCCGGATGCCGTGACCCGGTGCGTCAGAGGCGCCCGGCCGCCTTGAGGGCGAGGTAGCGGTCCGCCACGAGAGGGGGGAGGTCGTCGGCCGACGCCGTCACCGCATCGCCCCCCGCGCGGACGACCGCCGCGCGCACGCGGTCGGCGTCCGAGCGCGCGCGTTCGATCGCGGCGGCGGCGTACACGGCCGCGGCGTCGTCGCGTGCCGGGGGTTCTCCCGGACCGTCGGTGGCGGTGGCCACGAGCAGACGCGAGCGCGCCGCGACCGCCGGGAGCGAGGCGAGGAACGCGCGCGCCGCCTCCGGGTCGTCGGCGGCGGTGAGGAGCACCACGAGCGCGGGGCGCTGGGTCAGACCGCGCACCTGGGCGAACGCGGCATCCCAGTCGGTGTCGATGAGCTGCGGGTCCACGGGGGCCATCGCGTCCACGAGCGCGGGGAGCAGTTGCGCTCCGTCGACGCGCGTGACCCGGGCGCGGGTCACCCGGTCGAACATGAGCAGGTGCACGTGGTCTCCGGCGCGTGTCGCCAGGGCCGACAGGAGCAGGGCGGCCTCCATCGCGGCATCCAGACGCGCGCCGTCGCCGACGCGTGCCGCGGCCGTGCGACCCGTATCGATGACGATCACGACGTGCCGGTCGCGTTCGGGGCGCCACGTGCGCAGCATCGTCGTGCCCGCGCGCGCGGTGGCCCGCCAGTCGATCGAGCGCACATCGTCTCCGCGCACGTACTCGCGCAGGCTGTCGAACTCGGTGCCCTGCCCGCGCACCTGCAGCGACGTGTTGCCGTCGAGTTCTCGCAGCCGCGCCAGCCGCGAGGGGAGGTGCCGTCGCGAGGTGAAGGGCGGCAGCACGCGCAGCCGCGCCGGCGCCGCGAGCGTCGCCTGCCGCCCCGCGAGCCCCAGGGGACCCTGAGAGCGCACGACGACGAACTCGCTGCGCAGCTCTCCGCGCCGCCGCGGCAGCAGCGACAGTGCGGCACCCCGGCGCTCGCCGGGAGGGACCACCAGGTGCAGGCGCTCGGTCGGGGCGCCCGCCGTCGGCTGCCACGCGTCGCGCACCCGGGCGCGCAGCGTCCGTCGGCCGACGTTGCGCACGCGCAGCTCGCCCGCGACGGGCTGATCGCGCAGGGCGCGGTCCGGCAAGCGACGCGTGATCTCGATCGCGCGCGCGTCGGCCGCCAGGAGCGTGTCGGCCGCGGCCAGTCCGGCGCACAGCACCAGCCACCCGCCGACCACGGCCCAGGGCGCCGCGCCGGCGGCGTGCAGCAGGATCAGCGGGATCACCCCGAGGGCGACGAGCAGGGCCAGACGGCCGGTGACGAACATCAGAGCGGGACGCGCGTCTGCTGCAGGACCGAGGTCAGGACGGCATCCACCGAGACGCCCTCGAAATCGGCCTCGGGCCGCAGCCGGATGCGGTGCCGCCACACGGGGACGAGCATCGTCTGGACGTGGTCGGGCGTGATCGCGGGCGAGCCGACGAGCCACGCCCACGCCTTGGCCGCCGCGAGCAGACCGGTCGACGCGCGCGGGCTCACGCCGAGCAGCACCGACGGGCTCTGCCGCGTGGCGCGGGCGAGGTCGACGACGTAGCCGAGCACGTCGTCGGCGACGGCGACGGACGCGGCGGCGCGCTGCGCCGCGAGGATCTCGGCCGGGGTGACCACGGCATCCATCCCCGCCTCGCCCAGCCGGCGCGGGTCGAACCCGCCCGCGTGCCGGCGCAGCACGTCGACCTCGGCGTCGCGGCCGGGGAGGTCGACCACGAGCTTCAGCAGGAAGCGGTCGAGTTGCGCCTCGGGGAGCGTGTAGGTGCCCTCGTGCTCGACGGGGTTCTGGGTCGCGGCGACGAGGAACGGATCGGGGAGCGGGCGGCTCACTCCGTCGGACGAGACCTGCCGCTCCTCCATGGCCTCCAGCAGGGCGGCCTGCGTCTTGGGGGGCGTGCGGTTGATCTCGTCGGCGAGCAGGACGTGCGTGAAGACCGGCCCCGCGCGGAATTCGAACTCGCCCGAGCGCGCGTCGTACACGAGCGAACCGGTGACGTCGCCCGGCATGAGGTCGGGGGTGAACTGCACGCGGTGGGTGTCCAGGCCGAGCGCGCGGCTGAAGGAGCGCACGAGCAGCGTCTTGGCGACACCCGGGACGCCTTCCAGCAGGACGTGGCCGCGCGCCAGCAGGGCGATGAGCAGCCCCGTGACGGTCCCGTCCTGCCCGACGACGGCCTTGCCGACCTCGGCGCGCACCCGGTGCATCGCCTGCCGCAGGTCAGCGTCGCCCGGTGACGCTGCGGGCGCAGCGCTCGGCGTCGGGGCGACGGCCGCGGACGCCGGAATCGCGGCGCCGGCCGGGTCGGGGGAGCCGAGAGGACTGTCGGTCATCGGGGGGTCCTTTCCGTGGGGAGGGTTGCGCGGACGCTCGTCTCGAGGTCGCGCAGGCGATCGCTCGCGGCGACGAGCTCGCGGTCGGTGCGGGGAAGATCGTCGATCAGGATGCCGCGCACCACCGCACGGTCGGCGGCGAGCCGGTCGGCCACGGCGTCGGCGAGGTGCTCGGCGGGCGTGCGCGCGGACATGCCGAGGAGGCGCACGAGCCGGCGTCGCGTGGCGCGCCGCAGCTCGTCGAGGGCGTGCGCCGCATCGCCGGAGGCGGCGTACAGCCGCGCGCGGCCCTCGGTCGTCTCGGTGGCCCGCACCGTGACCGGCAGACGCCCGGCGACGAGGGGGCCGAACCGCCGACCG
>NZ_CAKKMM010000014.1:0-29786 GCF_918698205.1 Microbacterium sp. Bi128
GTTCGTGATCGAGAGGGCGTCGAGCGCCGCCTGCGCGGCCTCGCGATCCTCGGGGGTCTTGACCAGGCTCTTCACCTCGTCGGCGGAAAGCGCACGGTCGTAGAGGCGGAAGTCACGCAGGCTCCCGGCGAGGCGCTTGTCGGGGGTGTAGCTCGAGCGACCGAGGTAGTTGGCCGTCGTCGTGCCGTTGCCGATCGACCCGGGGGTCGTGGTGGTGTTGGTGTTCTCGGCGACCTGGACCCCGTCGAGGTACAGGCGCGCGGTCTTGCTGCCGGCGTCGAGCGTGTAGGTCAGGGTCTTCCACACGCCGCGCTCGATGTTCGCCGACCCCCGGGTCTCTTGCTCGGTCGTCCAGTTGCCGCTGGCGATGCCGGCGCGTGCGGGGTTACCGGTGGCGAACAGGTAGCCGTTTCCGAACCAGTCCGTGGTGTTGCCCAGGCCCCAGATGAAGTAGTTGCCCGACTGCTCGGGGCGCACGATCACGTCGGTGCTGACGGTGACCGAGGTGAGATCCTTCAAAATGTTGTTGGGAACGCTCACATAGTCGTCGTCGCCGTCGAGGCGGACGCCCTCGGCGCCGGTCAACGTGGGGCCACCGACGTAGGCCGCGTCACGGCCGTTGCCGGAGACGTCGCGCGCGACGGTCCCGGCGGTCTCGTCGAGGGGATAGGAGGCGACGAGTCCCGTGGACGGAACGGCCGCCTGGGCCATGAGCGGAACGGTGATCGGGGCCGCGACCAGCGCGGCGACGACCGGGACGGCGAGCGCCCAGGAACGATGACGGCGTGGGGGAGCCGTCCGATGGGGTGTAAGCACGGGGGTGCGGGTCCTCTCGTGAATGCAACATTGCACAGAGCCGTCGACGTCGACGACTGACGCGATGTTAGCGCTCACAGGACGCAATGCGCCAGCATGTGACGCGAACGGCAGTCGGTCCGCGCGGCCGGCGCGGACCGTCAGGGACGCAGCGGTGCGGAATCCCGCACGACCAGGCGCGTGGGCAACGGCGTGCTCTCGCTGACGGTGTCCGGCTCCTCCACCATCAAGAGGACCTTCTGCATGAGGATCTCGCCCAGCGCGGCGAAGTCCTGGCGCACGGTGGTGAGGGAAGGGTAAACGAACGGCGCTTCGGGCACGTCGTCGAATCCCACGACTCCCACGTCCTCCGGGACGCGCAGCCCTCGTTCGCGCAGCGCCGAGAGGACGCCGATGGCCATGTGGTCGTTGGCCACGAAGATGCCCTCGCCCGCAGCGATGTCCGCCTCGGAGGCGATGCGATACCCGCTCGCGGCCGACCAGTCCCCGTGCACCGGCGGGGTCGACTGCGCCCGCACCGAAGCGATCTCTTCGCGCCACCCGCGCAGGCGCTCGACCGCATCGGGGTTGCGGGCGGGACCGGCGATGTGCCGGACGGTGCTGTACCCCGACTCGAGCAGGTGACGCACCGCGGCGCGGGCTCCGCGGTACTGGTCGATCGCGACGAGGCGAGGGTGAGGGCGGCTGCTCGTGGCCGCGGCGACGATGGGGACGTCGATCTCGAGAGCCTGCACCGCCGCGAGCACCTCGGTGTCGATGACGATGAGGACGATGGCATCCACTCGCTGTTTGAGCAGCCCGTCGATCGCCGAGCGGACGGCGGCGACGTCGTTCTGCGGCGAACTGATCGCATCGACGTTGTACCGGGCGGCGCGGGCGGCGAAGTTGAAGTTCATCGCGATCGATGACGGGCCGTAGTCCACCGTGCCGGGGGTCACCAGGCCGATCGTGCGCGTCCGGCGCGTGACGAGGGCACGAGCGGCCGGAGACGGGCTGTATCGCAGTTGGGCGATCGCCTGCTCGACGCGCGCGCGGGTCGCCGGGCGCACGTTGGGCATGTTGTTGAGCACGCGCGACACCGTCTGGTGCGAGACGCCCGCCAGACGGGCGACGTCGAAGATGTTGGCCGTACGCGAAGCCTTCTCGTCACCCATCGGCGGCCCCCTCCTCCGTGGCGGGCTTGGCCACGAGGGCGAGCAGAGCGTCCGAGGTGAGCTCGGCGGCCGGGAGGATCTGGGCGAGCACGCCGTCGCGCATCACCGCGACCAGGTGGGCGACGCGCAGCACTTCGTCGAGCTCGGCCGAGATGTACACGATCGACAGCCCGTTGTCCGAGAGCTCCCCCACGAGCCGCTGGATCTCGGCCTTCGCGCCCACATCGATCCCGCGGGTCGGCTCGTCGAGCACGATGACCCGCGGCGACAGCGCGAGCAGTCGCGCCAGCAGCACCTTCTGCTGATTGCCCCCGGAGAGGGTCGAGACGGGTCGGTCGATGTCGGTCGGACGAATGTGCAGCGCCTCCACCCAGCTGGCCGCGAGCTCGCGCCGGCGCGCCGTGCTCAGGCGGTGGAAGATCCCGCGCTGGGCCTGCAGAGCGAGGGTGATGTTGTCGAGCACGCTGAGATCGCCGATGATCCCCTCGGTCCGCCGGTTCTCGGACGAATACGCCACACGCCGTCGGATGGCCTCCCGTGGCGACCCGAGGCGCACGGGCTCCCCGTCGATGCGCAGTTCGCCGCCGTCGGGGTGGTCGACGCCGGTCAGCGCGCGTGCCAGCTCGCTGCGTCCCGACCCGAGCAGACCGGCGACGCCGATCACCTCGCCCTCGGCGATGTCGACGTCGGCCTCGCGCAGTCGGGATCCGGATGCCAGTCCCCGAGCGCTCACGATCGAGGGGCCCTCCGCAGCCTCGGGCGAACGCTGTCCGAGCGGCGCGAGGGCGTCGGCGGCCGCACCGAGCATCTTCTCGACGAGATCGATGCGCAGCAGCTCGCGGGTGCCGTACTCCCCCACCAGCCGCCCGCCACGCAACACCGTCACACGGTCGCAGATCTCGTACACCTGGTCGAGGAAGTGCGACACGAAGACGATCGCGATGCCCTGACCCTTGAGGTCGCGGATGACGCGGAAAAGCTCGGCGACCTCGTCGCCGTCCAGGCTCGAGGTGGGCTCGTCGAGGACGAGCACCTTGACGTCGATCGAGACGGCGCGCGCGATCGCGACCAGCTGCTGCACGGCGAGGGGATGCGAGGAGAGCACCGAGGACGGATCGACGTCGACGCCCAGCGACGACAGCGCCGCGGCGGCGCGGTCCCGCATGGCGCGGTGATCGATCATCCCGAAGCGGCGGGGCTCGCGCCCGAGCGAGATGTTCTCGGCCACGGTGAGGTTCGGCAGGAGGTCGATCTCCTGGTAGACCGTCGAGATCCCGACCGCTTGCGCGTCGGCCGGCGACGCGAAGCGCCTCGGGCGGCCCTCGAGGATGATCTCGCCCTCGTCCAGCCGCAGGGCTCCCGTGATCGCCTTGATCAGCGTCGACTTCCCGGCGCCGTTCTCGCCCATGAGCGAGTGCACCTCGCCGGGGCGCAGCCGGAAGTCGACGTCGGCGAGCGCGGATTCGACCCCGAAACGCACCGTCGCCCCGCGCACCTCGAGGAGGGGCGGGGCGGCGGCGGGCATGGGGTCAATCATGCCCTCGCCACGACGGCGGGGCGAGCATCCCGCGCGGCCGCGTCACTTGCTCAGCGCGGAGCGCGAGACGATGATGCGCTGCACCACCACGAACAGCAGCAGCAACGCCCCCACCGTGATGCGCGTCCAGGACTGCTCGGCGCCCGAGAACGAGATGATCGTGCGGATGAGACCGTAGACGAACACGCCGATCATGGAGCCGAGCACGAAGCCGCTTCCCCCGGTGAGCAGCGTGCCGCCGATGACGACCGCGGCGATCGTGTCGAGCTCGGTTCCGACGCCGTTGAGCGGGTATCCCGCGCCCGAGTACGCCGTCAGGACGATCCCCGCGAGACCCGCGCAGACGCCGCTGATGACGTACACCGACAGCTTCGCGCGGACGACGGGAAGACCCATGAGTCGGGCGGACTGCTCGTTGCCGCCCACGGCGTAGACCGTGCGACCGAACCGGGTGAAGCGGAGGACGAACGCCGCGAGTGCCACCGTGAGGAGGGCGATGATCCCGGTCGGGGTGATGTACCACCCGGCGAAGGCGAAACGCGTGGACTGCAGCCACAGCAGCCCTTCGTTGTCGACCTTGATCGACTGCAGGCTCACCACGAACGCCAGGCCGCGGGCCAGGAACATGCCGATGAGCGAGGCGATGAACGGCTGCACGTCGAAGAACTGCACGAGCACCCCGATGAGCAGACCGATCGCGGCGCCGATGAGGATCATCGCCGGGACGGCGACGGCCACCGGCACGCCCTGCGACAGCAACTGGGCGCAGAGGATGCCGGTGAAGGCCATGACCGCGCCGACCGAGAGGTCGATGCCCCCGGTGAGGATGACGAAGGTCATGCCCACCGCGAGGACGAGCAGGTACGCGTTGTCGAGCAGGATCGACGACAGGATGCGCGGCAGCTGGAAGTTGGGGAAGTACGCCATCGACCCGGCGATCATGATGACCAGGATCGCGATCGCGGCGAACACCGGGATCCAGGAGACGTGTCGGCTCAGGAATCGGCGGTACGTGCTCGTGGCGGCGGAGCCGCGCTCGGCGGTGAGAGTGACCATCAGGACAGCACCTTTGCGTCGGGACGTCGGGTGAGAGGACGCAGCGCCGAACGGCCCGCGGTCTGGAAGAACGCGCGGAACCGGCGCGACTGCAGCAGCACGACGATCAACACGGCCGCGGCCATGAAGACGGGGCTGACGGCGGGCGGGACACCGAGGAAGGTGATCGTGCTCTTGAGGGTCTGGATCGTGAACACGCCCACGACGGTGCCGGCGAGGCTGAACTTGCCGCCCGCGAGCGAGGTACCGCCCAGGACCACCGCGAGGATGGCATCCAGCTCGATGTACAGTCCGGCCGCGTTGGCGTCGGCGGCCATGATGTTCGAGCTGTAGAGGATGCCGGCCATGCCCGCGAGCGTGCCGCTGGCGATGTACGCGCCCCAGATGATGCCGCGCGAGCGGACGCCGGCGAGCCGGCTGGCTTCGGGGTTGATGCCGACGGCCTCGGTGAGCATGCCGAGCGCCGTCCGGCGTTCGAGGACGCCGACGACGATCACCGCGACGATCGAGACATAGAACGCGAAGGGCAGCCCCAGCACGTACCCCTGCGCCATGAACTGGTACGGGTCGCTGTTGATCGTGGTGATGAAGCCCTTGGTGATCAGGAGCGCGACGCCGCGACCGGCGAGCATGAGCACGAGGGTCGCGATGATCGGTTGGATGCCGAGCACCGAGACGAGGAAGCCGTTCCAGACGCCGAGGAGCAGAGCGGATCCGACGGCGGCGGCGATCGCGATCATCACGACGCCGAGGTTGCCCGGGTCGGGCGAGGCTTCGATGATGGTCAGCGCCACCGCCCCCGAGACCGCCATGATCGCGCCGACCGAGAGGTCGATTCCGCGCGTGGCGATGACGAGCGTCATGCCGAGCGCGACGAGCATGAGCGGCGCGCTGTTGCGCAGGATGTCGATGAGCGACCCGTAGAGCTGACCGTTCTGCACCGTGATGCTGAGGAACGACGGCCGCGAGATCGTGTTGACGGCGATGAGCGCCACCAGCGCGGCGATGGGCCACACGAGGCGGTGCGAAAGGAACTTCTTCATGCGATCTTCTCCCGATCGGACGACGTTGTCTCGGGCTGCCCCTCGGCGATGTAGGTCACGAGGCCGTCGAGGTCGACGTCCCGGGTGGCCAGCTCGCCGATCTTACGACGGTCGCGCAGCACGGCCACGCGCTGGGCGATGCGCAGGACCTCTTCGAGCTCGGAGGAGATGAACACCACCGAAAGGCCCTTCTCGGCCAGCTCGGCGACCTTGCGCTGGATGTCGGCCTTGGCACCGACGTCGATGCCGCGCGTGGGCTCATCGAGGATGAGCAGCTCGGGGGCGGTGGCCAGCCACCGCGCGAGGAGCACTTTCTGCTGGTTGCCTCCGGAGAGGTTGCGGATGAGCGCGTTCGGGTTGGCGGGACGCACCCCGAGAGCGGCGATGTACTCGTCGACGATGGCCTGGATCTCGGCGGAGCCGAGCTTGCGCAGCGCTCCGCGACGGGCCTGGACGCCGAGGATGATGTTCTCGGCGACGGTGAGGTCGCCGACGATGCCTTCGGCGCGGCGGTCCTCGGACGAGAACGCGATTCCGCGGTCGAGCGCGTGCCGGGGCGATCCCAGACGCGACGGCATGCCGTCGACCTCGACCTGCCCCTGGTCGGCGCGATCGGCTCCGGCGATGAGGCGGGCCAGCTCCGTGCGGCCCGAGCCCAGCAGACCCGCGAGGCCGACGACCTCCCCGGCGTAGACGTCGAGGTCGACCGGCTCGAGGGCGTTCTTGCGCGCCAGCGACGTCGCACGCAGGACGGGGGTGCCCGACCGGTCGATCGGACGCTCGGCGCTGGCCGAGATGGCATCCAGCTCCCCCAGCTCGCGGCCGATCATCTGGGCGACCAGCTGTTCACGACCGAGGTCGGCGACGGGGTACTCGCCCACGAGCGTGCCGTTGCGCAGCACGGTGAGGCGGTCCGAGATCTCGTAGATCTGGTCGAGGAAGTGCGAGACGAACAGGATCGCCACGCCGCGGTCGCGGAGGTCGCGGATGACGCCGAAGAGCTGTTCGACTTCGCCCCGGTCGAGGCTGGAGGTGGGCTCGTCGAGGACGAGCACCGTGGTGTCGACGACCATCGCGCGGCTGATCGCGACGAGCTGCTGCACAGCGATCGAGTGGCTCGCGAGGATCGACCGGGTGTCGATGTGCACGCCCAGCTCGGCGAGCGCCTTCGCGGCGGCGGCGTGCGTCGCTCGCCAGTCCACCAGGCCCGCGCGCCGGATCTCGTTGCCGAGCATGACGTTCTCGCCGACCGAGAGGTTCTGGCAGAGGTTGACCTCTTGATAGACGGTGGCGATACCGGCCGCCTGGGCGTCGGCGGTGGAGCGGAAGAGCCGCTCTTCGCCCTGGACGCGGATGGATCCGGAGTCGATGCCGTAGACACCCGTGAGCGCCTTGATCAGGGTCGATTTGCCGGCGCCGTTCTCTCCCATGAGGGAGTGGACTTCGCCGGGGTAGAGGGTGAAGTCCACGCCGTCGAGCGCCTTCACTCCGGGGAAGGAGATGCTGATACCGCGCATCGCGACGACGGCAGCGCGTTCGGATGTCATGCTCGATCGCTTTCTCGGGGGTGAGCGGAGGGTGTGCGGGGCCGAGGTCGGCCCCGCACACCCGGGGAGGGCACGGACGCGCGGGCGTCCGAGAGGGAGGAACGCGCGGGATCAGTACGCGCGGTCGGGCAGAGCCTTCTTGGCCTGCTCCTGATCGAACGCCTGGTCCTCGACGATGTACTGCTTGTCGACCGACTCGCCGGCGACGACCTTCTTGACGACCTCGGCGACCTTCTCGCCCAGCAGCGGGTTGCACTCGACGATGTAGTTGAACTCGCCGTCGGCCAGAGCCGTCATGCCGTCCTTGACTGCGTCGATCGTGACGATCTTGATGTCGGTGCCCGGCGTCAGGCCCGCGGCCTTGATCGCGTCGAGCGCGCCCAGACCCATGTCGTCGTTGTGGGCGAACAGCAGGTTGATCTGCGAGCCGTACTTCTGGAGGAAGCCCTCCATGACCGTCTTGCCCTCGGCGCGGGTGAAGTTACCGGTCTGCGAGTCGAGGACCGTGATGTCGGTGCCCTTGATCGCGTCGTTGAAGCCGGTCGCGCGGTCGGTGGCGGCCGACGAGCCCGTGGTGCCCTCGAGCACGACGAGGTTGGTCGGGGTGCTGCCGAAGTTCTTGGCGGCCCACTTACCGGCCGTCTCGCCTTCCTTCTTGAAGTCGAGGCCGACCCAGCTGGCGTACAGGTCCTCGGGAGCCGAGACCGTGCGGTCCTCGAGGATCACCGGGATGTTGGCATCCTTGGCTTCCTTGAGCACGTCGTCCCAGCCGTCGGTGACGATCGGGGCGAGCACGATGGCGTCCACGCCCTGGTTGATGAAGCTGCGGACCGCGGCGATCTGCGCCTCGGGCTTGTTGTCGGCCGCGTTGAAGATGAGGTTGAAGCCGTTCTCGGCCGAGAACGCCGTCTTCATCGACTCGGTGTTGGCGCTGCGCCATCCGCTCTCGGAGCCGGTCTGCGCAAAGCCGACGGTGATGACGTCGTCTCCGCCGCCGCCGGCCGTCGTACCGCCGCCGGCACAACCGGACGCGGTCAGAGCGATCGCGCCCATGAGCGCGAGTCCGGCAAGGGTCTTCTTCGCCTTCATGTTGAAACCTCCTCGTTTCGCCGGCTGCGTCGCCGGTTCATGTGATGCAGCCCCCTCGGGCGGGCTGACCCCTGAATGTTAGCGCTCACACTTCACCTCCTGTCAAGACGAATTCGTAATGGGATGCCAAGGGAAGGCGAAATGTGAAGCCTCACAAGCACTTTGTCGCGTACCTCGACGATGTGTCGCTGCGTTTCGCGTCTCGGCGCCGCACGCGCGAGCGGGGGTTACCGTCGAGGTATGACTTCCCTCCCGCAGGAGCGATCCGAGAGCACCCCCGCGATCGGCACGTCCGTCTCCGCCGACGACTTCAAGCGCGCGTTCCGCGGTCACCCCGGGGGGATCGCGGTCATCACCGCCTACGGCGAGCACGGCCCCGTGGCCCTGACCGCGTCGTCGGTCTCGTCGGTCTCGGCCGACCCGCCGCTGCTGATCTTCTCGGTGTCGAGCATGTCGTCGGCGACCCCGACGATCGTGTCCGCGTCCACGATCGTGGTGCACCTGCTGGACGCCGAAGACATCGGCCTCGCCCGCGCCGGCGCCACGAGCGGACTCGACCGTTTCGCCGACACCACGACGTGGACGCGCCTCTCGACCGGGGAGCCGGTCTATCACGGGGTCCGCGCGTGGCTGCGATGCGCCGTCGTCAGCCGGATGGATGCCGGCGGCTCGACCGTCATCGCCGCTCAGGCCCTGCAGGTCAACGTCGAACGCGACCTCGAGCCCGGTGAGCCCGGCGCCGCGCTGGTGTACCACAACCGCACCTGGCACCGCCTCGGCGAGCACTCCCGCCTGGACTGAGTCCGGCCCCTGGCCGCCAGATCACGCGATCTGAACGAGACCACGCGAACCACCGCGCCGTAGGGCGTGCGTTCGGCCACATCACGTGAACTGGCGCACCCCGGTCAGTGCGCGGCGTCCGCCTTCCCGCGCGCGAAGACGCGACGGATGCCGGTGATCACGGCGATGATGATCAGGCCGAGGATCAGCCCGAACACCGCAGAGATCGCGGAGTCCACGATCCACACGACGACCGGCCCGGCCGCCTCGATCGCGTGCTCGACGACGTGGAGAAGGTCGTACGGCCCGGACCAGAGCGTCTCGGCCAGGTTCTGCACCACGAGGTGCCCGCCGACCCAGAGCATCGCGACGGTGCCGATGACGCTGATGACCCGGAACACGGCGGGCATGGATGCCACGACCCGCACGCCGAAGCGCCGCACCCCGCGCGACGGGCTCTTCATCAGCCGCAGACCGACGTCGTCGATCTTCACCAGGAGCGCGACGGCACCGTAGACGACGATCGTCATCGCCAAGCCGATCACGAGGAGCGCACCGAGCGTCATCCAGATGCCGAAACCCGGGTCGAGGCTCGACAGCGCGATGAGCATGATCTCGGTGCTGAGGATGAGGTCCGTCCGCACGGCGCCGAGCACGAGTTTGCGCTCGTCGCGCGGACCGTCGTCCTCTTCGCCGTGGTGCACGCCGAACCACTCGAGCACTTTCTCGGCACCCTCGAAGCACAGGAATCCGCCACCGATGATGAGGAGGAACGGCAGCACCCACGGCGCGAACGCCGTCAGCAGCAGCGCGATCGGGATGATGATGACGTACTTGTTGATGATGCTGCCGAGGGCGATCTTCCACACGACCGGGAGTTCGCGCGCCGGAGTGATCCCCTGGACGTACTGGGGCGTCACGGCGGCATCGTCGATCACGACACCCGCGGTCTTCGCGCTCGCCTTGAGGGCGGCGCTCAGAATGTCATCGACGACGGCGAGCAGACCGACCGACATGCGTGCTCCTCTGGATGGGTAAGCAGAACGCCATCTTCACACACCCGCACGGCACGACCGGGACTCGGGACTATCGCCGCCCCGGCGCGGGGCAGCAGAATCGGGCCATGGAGCGAATTCTCACCGCCGAGACGATCATCACCATGGATCCCGCACAGCCCCGGGCCTCGGCCATCGCGATTCGCGACGACCGCATCGTAGCGGTGGGGTCGCTCGACGACTGCCGTGCGGCGCTCCCGGGGGCCACCGTCGAGGACACCGGAGCCGCGTGTCTTCTGCCCGGGTTCATCGACTCGCACTCGCATCCGGTCCTCAGCGGCATGGCGACGATGTACCCGGCGTATTGGATCGCCCCGTGGTTCGCGCCGACCTGGGACGACGTGGTCGAGGTCTTCCGGAAGGCGATCGCCGAGACGGAGCCCGGATCGCCCCTGTCGTTCTTCGGCTTCGACGGCCTGCTGCAGCAGCACGAAGAACCCACCGCCGCGGTGCTCGACGAGATCTTCGGCGACCGCCTCGTGCTCGTCTTCGGCAACTCCGGCCACACTTCATACGTCACGACCGCGGTGATCCGCGCGCTCGGCTGGGTGGACACTCCCGCGGCCGACCCGGTGGGCGGGTTCTTCGGCCGCACGTCCGGCGGGGCCCTCGACGGCCGCGCGACCGAGGTGCCGGCCGCCATGGCCCTCGCCGCTCCCGTGCTGAGCGCCATCGCCGCGAGCGCCACTCCGCTGCAGGGCGCCGTCGAGTACTACATGCTCATGGCGAGCGCGGGGATCACCTCGACGTCGGAGCTCACCTACAATACGCCCCTCAAGGGCGCGTACGAGACGCTCGCGACCCTGCCGAGCGCACCCTTGCGCATCACGCTGTACCACATGTCCACCGAGGCCGACTGCGGCGAACCCTTCGTCTCGGACGTCCCGGCCACGATGCTGCACAAGCAGGGCATCAAGCTCTGGGCCGACGGATCGCCGTGGCTCGGGAACGTCGCGATGTCGGAGCCGTACCTCGACACCGCCGCGACGCGGGCCGCCGGCATCCCGGCCGGGGTCACCGGCGAGAAGCCGATGAACTACTCCCGCGCCCAGCTCGACGCGCTCCTCGACGCGCACGCGCCGGAGGCGTGGCAGATGGCGTTCCATGTCAACGGCGACATCGGTCTGGACATCGTCCTGGACGCCTTCAGCCGGGCACTCGACAAGCACGGCCTCACCGAGACCGACCATCGGTGGCGCGTCGAGCACATCGGCGGCGCGCGCCGCGATCAGTTCCGCCGGATGGCGGACCTCGGCGTCCACCCCTCGATGGGCCCGTTCCAGTTCTACTACTGGGGCGATCTGCTGGACGGCCAGATGTTCGAGTCGGCGATCGGCGCCGAATGGCAGCGCTTCCGCGACGCGTTCGACGCCGGTCTGCGCCCGTCGTTCCACAACGACGGCAGCGTCAGCCCGCCCACACCGCTGCTGAACATCCAGACCGCGGTGACACGGCGGACCTCCAGCGGCACGGTGCGCGGCGAGGCGCAGGCGACGACCCTCGACGAGGCGATCGCCGCCCAGACGATCAACGGCGCTCACGCCCTCGGCACCGACGCGGACGTGGGGTCCCTGGTTCCGGGCAAGCTCGCCGACCTCGTCGCGCTCGACGCCGACCCCGCCGCCGTCGATCCGGCCCGCATCGGCGCGATCGGCATCCGGGGAACGTGGCTGGGAGGCGAGCGCATCGACCTCGACGCGTTCGCGACCGCGTCTCGTCAAGTGGATGCCGCGGGCTTCGCCGCCCTGCGGATGCTCGGCGTTCCCGCCTGCTGCCACCACCGGTCAGCCGACGTGTCCTGACCGGCTTCACCCGCCCCGCGCGCCCCGGACGGAGCGGACGCGCGGGGGGATCCTGGGGGGATGCCCGGGCTCGTCCTGCTCCCCGCCTTCGTCGTCATCACCACCTTCGCCGTGAGCGGCGCGAGCAAACTGCTCGACCGCGACTCGGCCCCGGCGACGCTCCGCGCCCTGCGCATCGAGCACCTGCCGGCGCGTGCCACCGTCGTCGCGGTCGCGGCGACCGAGGTCCTCACGGCGGTCGGGCTGCTCCTGGGCGACGGACCCGTCGCCGCCGCCGCGGCCGTCTCCGCGCTGGCGCTCTCGCTCGTCTTCCTCGCCGTGGGGCTGCGAGCGCAAGCGCGGCACTCGACCGACGAGTGCGGCTGCTTCGGGCGCGTGGCATCCACCCGGGTCGGGCCGTGGATGACCGCGCGGAACACGGCGCTCGTCATCGCGAGCGCGATCGTCGCGGTCGGAGCTTTCACGATGCCCGCCGCGTGGCCCGTCGCCGCGCAGGTGGCCGCGCAGCCCGTCGCGAGCGCGGCGCTCGCCGTGGCCGCTCTCGCACTCGCGGTGATCGGGGCGTCGCTGCGCCCCGCGGAACGGCGCTCGGCTCCGGTCGACGCCGTGCCCGACGCCGCCCTGATCACTCCGGAAGGTGGCGTCGTCGTGCCCCGGCAGCGCGCCTTGCGGGGCCGCGCGCAGTTGCTGCTGTTCGTCCGCCGGGGGTGCAGCTCATGCGAGAACCTCATCGACCGGATGACGTGGGACCGCGACCTGCTCGAGACGCTCGTGGACGTGCGGTTGATCGTGCCGGTCGGCGACGGTTCGCCGCTCGACGACGCCGGGGACGGCCTGCACGCCGATCCCTCCGGGGAGTTCGCCGTCGCCCTCGGCATCCCGGGCAATCGACCCGCGGGGGTGCTGCTGACCACCGCGGGGGATCTCCTGCTCCCGATCGCCGTGGGCGGAGAGGAGACGGCGTCCCTCGTCGACAGTGTGCTCGCGGCCGCCGCCGACGCGCGACCCACCGAGGGGACCTCGACGAGCTGAGCACACCGCGCGTGCACGCCTCGACAATCGTCCCTGTCGCCTCTCCACCGACCTGGCTAGGGTGAAACTCGTCGGGCTCCGGGAGGAAAGAGGCATCCATGTCGTTCATCACTCGAGGCTTCTCGGGTCGCCGCGCCGAACGCGATCCACGCCTCCCTCCCGGACAGACCCTCGTCGGCGACTGGCCGGTGCTCTCGGCGGGCCCCACCCCCGAGATCGAGGCGGACGCCTGGGAGTTCGTCGTTCGCACCGAGAACGGCGACCACCGGTGGAACACGGCGCAGCTGCAGGCTCTCGGCATGGAGGACATCACCGTCGACATCCACTGCGTCACGCACTGGACCAAGCTCGACATGCCGTGGCGCGGGGTGTCGCTGGACCGCATCTTCGACGAGGTCGAGACCGCGCACGACTTCGTCATGGCGCACTCGTACGGTGGCTACACCACGAACGTCCCGCTGGAAGACCTGCTCGACGGCAAGAGCTGGATCGCGTTCGAGGCCGACGGCGAGCCGCTGACCCCGGAGCACGGTGGGCCCGCCCGGCTGCTCGTCCCGCACCTGTACTTCTGGAAGAGCGCCAAGTGGGTGCGGGGCCTCGTGACCATGCCCGACGACGATCCCGGCTTCTGGGAGCAGAACGGCTACCACCTGCACGGCGACCCGTGGCAGGAGGAGCGGTACTGGTGACGCGCCGCCCGACCGCGTGGCACACCGCGACGGTTGCCGACGTGCGCCCCGAGACGCCGACCGCGCGCCGCATCGAGCTCGACATCCCGACATGGCCGGGCAACGACGCCGGAGCACACCTCGATCTGCGCCTGACCGCACCCGACGGCTACCAGGCCTCGCGGTCCTACTCGATCGCCTCGGCGGGCGAGGGCACGCGCGTCACGCTCGCCGTGGACGAGGTGACCGAGGGCGAAGTGTCGCCTTTCCTCGTGCACGACCTGCGGGCCGGCGACGAGATCGAGGTGCACGGGCCCCTCGGGGCGTTCTTCGTCTGGACACCGACACCCGACCCCGACCCTCGCCCCGTGCAGTTGATCGCCGGCGGCTCGGGCGTCGTGCCCCTCTTCGCGATGGCGCGAGCGCACGCCGACAGCGGCGACGCGAGCGAATTCCGGCTGCTGTATTCGGTGCGCACGCCGCAGGACGTGTTCTTCGCCGACGAGCTCGCCGCCCTCGCGGCATCCGGAACCCTCCGGTACGACCCCGTGTACACCCGCACCGCTCCCCCCGGGGCCACGGTGCCACCGGGGCGACTCACCGCGGAGCGCCTGAGCGACGCGGTCGTCGGGGCCGAGCGCGCGCCCCGGGTGTACGTGTGCGGTCCGACCCCGTTCGTCGAGGCCGTGTCGCGCTGGCTCCTGGATGCCGGGCACCGCCCCGGCGACATCCGCACCGAGCGATTCGGAGGCTCGTGATGGACGTTCTCGACGGCAACGCGCTCGCCGGCCGCCTGGCCGACCTGCTGGGGTGGGATGCCACCGACTCCCTCGTCCGCTGTCGGGCCTGCGGAGACGGGGGCGCCGTCGCCCGAGTCGCGGTGTACGTGAGCGCGATGGGCGCCGTCGCGCGCTGCCGCTCGTGCGACACCGTGCTGATGACGATCGTGGATGCCGTCGGCGGACGGTCGTGGTTCGGGATGCCGGGGATCGACGCCCTGGAGGTACGAAGGGCGTAACGTCACCGTCCGTATCCCGAACGGACACTGGACAGACCGGCACACCCGGGGTGGAATCGCCTCGTGCGAGCGCTCCCACGACGCGATCCGTCCGGCACGCCCGCGCAGTAGTCACACCATCACGACGACACACGGAAGGTTCGATCATGGGATACGTCACCACCGAAGACGGCGCGGAGATCTACTTCAAGGACTGGGGCGACCCCGCCGCCCAGCCGATCATGTTCCACCACGGCTGGCCGCTGTCGTCGGACGACTGGGACGCGCAGCTGCTGTACTTCCTCGACAAGGGGTACCGCGTCATCGCCAGCGACCGCCGCGGACACGGCCGCTCGTCGCAGATCGGCACCGGTCACGACATGGACCACTACGCCAGCGACGCCTCCGCCGTCGTCGAGCACCTCGACCTGCACAACGCCATCCACATCGGCCACTCCACCGGCGGCGGCCAGGTCGCCCGCTACGTCGCGCAGTACGGCGAGCCGCAGGGCCGCGTCGCGAAGGCCGTGCTCGTCGCCGCCGTCCCCCCGCTCATGCTGCAGACCGAGAACAACCCCGAGGGCACCCCGCTGGACGTCTTCGACGGGTTCCGCGCGGCGCTCGCGGCCAACCGTGCCGAGTTCTTCGAGGCCGTGGCATCCGGACCCTTCTACGGCTTCAACCGCGAGGGCGTCGAGACGCAGAAGCGCGTCGTCGACAACTGGTGGCGTCAGGGCATGACCGGAAGCACCCTCGCCCACTACCTCGGCATCACGGCGTTCTCGGAGACCGACCAGACCGAAGATCTCAAGGCCATCACCGTCCCCGTCCTCGTCCTCCAGGGCGACGACGACCAGGTCGTGCCCTACAAGGCCGCGGCGCTCCTGCAGCACGAGTTGCTGCAGAACTCCACGCTGAAGATCTACGAGGGCTACCCCCACGGCATGCTCACCACGCACGCCGACGTCCTGAACCCCGACATCCTGGCGTTCATCCAGGAGTGACGGGGATTATCGCGGGACGGCGCACTCGGGATATCCCGGGTGCGCCGTCGTCCTCAGCCGGCGAAAGCGAAGACCGGCGCCCCGCGCACGCTCGACGGAACCGCCGCGACGCGACCCGCGAGCGGCTCCTCCCCCGCCGCGATCCCCTGACGCGAGGTCGTGACGTACAGGACCGGATGATCGCCGTCGCCGAACGCGCACGACGTCGGGTTCGTCACGGGGAGCGGCAGCACCTGATCGAGTCGCCCGTCGGAGTCGTAACGGTGCACCGCACCGCCGCCCCACATCGCGACCCACAGGCCGCCCTCGTCGTCGAGGGCCATGCCGTCGGGCGACCCCGGAGCCTCGTCGTCGATCCGCACGAACACCCGCGAGGCGCCGAACGTACCGCGATCGGGGTCGTAGTCGTAGGCCCTGATCTCGCGGGACAGTGTGTCGGCGTGGAGCGCCGTGGTCCCGGCATCCGTCCACACCAGTCCGTTCGGGATCGACACCCCCTCCAGTGCGACGTGGACGCTCAGGTCGGGGTCGAGACGGTACAGCCGCCCACCGCCCGGTCGCATGTCGTAGGCCATCGAGCCGCAGAAGAAGCGGCCCGCCGCGTCGCACGCGCCCTCGTTCATGCGCACCGCGGGGTCGTCGAACACCGGGATCCGTTGGACGACGGCGAGATCGTCGTCGAGCAGCGCGAAACCGCGCTCCACCGCAGCGACGAACCCGCCGCCCCGACGACGCCGGATCACGCTCAGGACGTCGGCCACGGGCGTGCGATCGACGGATGCCACCTCCCCGGCGACCGTGATGAGGTCACCGGCGAGCATGTCGACGTGGCGCAGCGTGCCCGTCGTGGCATCCCAGAAGGCGCCCTCGCCGTGGTCGACCGCCGCGTCGCCGATCCAGCGGACCTCGGCCGGACGTGTCAGGTCAGAGCCACCCACCGTCGACCACCCACTTCTGCGCCGTGCACATGGCCGAGTCGTCGGCGGCCAGCCACAGCACCATGCGTGCCACGTCGGCCGGGTACACCTTGTCTTCCAGGCTCTGGCTGCGCCGGATGTGCTCCTCGGCCTCGGGCGTCACCCAGTCGCGCACCTGCCGCGACGTCATGACCCAGCCCGGGATGACGCAGTTCACGCGGATGCGGTCGGGCCCGAGCTCGCGGGCGAGCGTACGCGTGAGTCCCTCGATGCCGGCCTTGGCCGTGATGTAGCCGACGAGGTCCTGCAGATCGATGTGCGCGCTGATCGACCCCATGTTGATGATCGAGCCGCCGCCCGCCGCCCGCATCATCGGGGCGACGGCCCGCGCGGCGAAGAAGTGGTGCCGGAGGTTCACGGCCTGCCGGTCGTCCCAGTACGCCACGTCGAGCTCGTCGATCGTGTGGCGCAGGTCGTGCGCGGCGTTGTTGACGAGGATCTGCACGGGACCCAGTTCGTCGGCGAAACGCGCGATGGCGTCCTCGAGCGCGGGGATGTCGCGCACGTCACACGGGAGGAATCGGGCGGCCTCGCCGAGCTCCGCGGCGAGCGCCTCCGCCGCCGGAACGTCGATGTCGACGAACCCGACACGGGCGCCCTGCGCGACGAGGTGGCGGACGATCTCCTCGCCGAGCCCGGTCGCCCCACCGCTCACGACGGCGACGCGTCCGGCCAGGCTCGGATAGCTCGCGTACGTCATGCCGGGACACCGCCCGGCAGGATCACCGCGCGCCCGACCGCACCCGCGGCGAGCGCGGCGAACGCCTCGTTCACCCCGTCGAGCGGGTAGCGGGTGCCGATGAGCTCGTCGAGGGGAAGGAGTCCCGCACGGTAGAGCTCGAAGATCGCGGGGAGATCCAGCGCCGGAACCGAGGAGCCGTACAGCGACCCGACGATTTTCTTCTGCCGCTGCACCAGCTCGTTGATCGGCACCTCGAACGTCTGCCCGACGGCACCGAGCCCGACCGCGACCGCCGTGCCGAGCGGCCGGAGCATCCGGACCGCACTGGCGAGGGTCTGCGGGCGCCCGACGGCCTCGATGGCCCACGCCACGCCGCCCGGCGCGATCGCGAGCACGTCGTCGACCGGGTCGCCGTCCCCGGCGAGCACGGTGTGCGTGGCCCCGAGGCGGCGGGCGAGCTCGAGCTTGTCCGCATCGACGTCGACGGCGATGAGCGGGTAGGCGCCGGAGAGTTTCGCCCCCATGATCGCGGCGAGCCCCACACCGCCCGCACCGATCACGACGACCGGGTCGCCCAGGCACCGGCCGATGACGTTGCGTGCGACCCCGACACCGGTGATCACGGCGCACCCCGCGATCGCGGCGATCTCGGCGGGGATGTCGTCGGGCACGGGCACGACGCTGCGCTCGTGCACGACGACCCGCTCGGCGAAGCTCGACGCCCCGAGCAAGTGGTGCACGGGCCCGTCGGTGTCGCTCATGCGCGTCGTGCCGTCGAGCAGGCCGCCGGACTGGGCCTGGACCGCACCCATCTCGCACATGATGGGGGCGCCGACCATGCACTGCCGGCACCGCCCGCAGTTGGGCCGCCACAGCAGGGCCACCCGGTCACCCACGCGGATCGCGCCGCTCGTGCGCTCGCCGACCGCCCGCACGCGGCCGGCGCCCTCGTGCCCCGGCACGACGGGGAGCGGGCATCGCAGCTCTCCCCGGAGGTAGTGGAGGTCGGAGTGACAGACGCCCGCCGCCTCGATC
Source organism: Microbacterium sp. Bi128 (assembly GCF_918698205.1). Lineage (NCBI taxonomy): Bacteria > Bacillati > Actinomycetota > Actinomycetes > Micrococcales > Microbacteriaceae > Microbacterium > Microbacterium sp. Bi128. The sequence goes on from NZ_CAKKMM010000014.1 coordinate 18,275, forward strand.
TCGACGAGGATCTCCTCCGGACCGGGGTCGGCGAGTTCGATCTGCTCGATCCGCGGGGGTTCGCCGGGCTCTCGCAGCACGGCGGCGTGGATCAGGGACGGCATCGGGGCTCCTTCATGGTCAGTGGGATTCGCGCAGGACGGCCGGACCGGTCGCCCCGACGAGGAAGTCGAGGTCGGCACCGGTGTCGGCCTGCTGAACGTGGTCGACGTAGAGCTGCTCCCACCCGCGCCGGGGCGCGGCGTACGCGGCGGTCGCGGCGGACGCCGGCTCGCGCGTCTGCAGCTCTTCGTCGGTGACGAGCATCGTCAGGCTCCGGCCCGCCACGTCGAGCTCGATCAGGTCGCCGTCGCGCACGAGGGCGAGGGGGCCGCCGGCCGCGGCTTCGGGGGCGACGTGCAGCACGACGGTGCCGTACGCGGTTCCGCTCATGCGCCCGTCGCAGATGCGGACCATGTCGCGCACCCCGCGCTCGAGGAGCTTCCGCGGAAGGGGCATGTTCGCCACCTCGGGCATCCCGGGGTATCCCCGCGGCCCGCAGCCGCGCAGCACGAGCACGGAGTCCTCGTCGACGACGAGGTCGGGGTCGTCGATGCGGGCCCGCATGTCTTCGACGGAGTCGAACACGACGGCGGGACCGCGGTGACGCAACAGCGCCGGCGTGGCCGCGGCGGGTTTGATGATCGCTCCCGACGGCGCGAGGTTTCCGCGCAGCACCACGATCCCGGCATCCGGGAGAAGCGGCTCGTCCGCCGCGCGGATCACGGTGCGGTCCCAGACCTCGTGCGCGTCGAGCTCGTCGACGAACGGGCGGCCGGCGACGGTGATCGCCGTGGGATCGAGGCGATCGCGCACCTCCCGGAGGACCGCAAGGTAGCCGCCGGCGCGGAAGAGGTCTTCCATCAGGTAGGTGCCCGCGGGCTGGAGGTTGACCAGCAGGGGAACGCCCTCGCCGATCGCGTCGAAGTCGTCGAGCGTGAGGTCGACGCCCACGCGTCCCGCGATCGCGAGCAGATGCACGACGGCGTTGGTCGATCCGCCGATCGCGGCGAGCGCGACGATCGCGTTGTGGAACGACGCCTTCGTCATGACGTCCGCGGGGGTCAGGCCCTCGCGCGCGAGCTCGACGATGCGGCGGCCGGTCGCGTGCGAGTACTCCAGCAGGCGGCTGTCGGGGGCCGGGATGCCGGCGATCCCGGGCAGCGTCATGCCCAGGGCCTCGGCCATGAACGCCATCGTCGACGCGGTCCCCATCGTGTTGCAGTGCCCCCGGCTGCGGATCATCGAGGACTCGGTGGAGCGGAAGACATCGCTCGTGAGACCTCCCGCGCGCACCTCTTCGCTGAGCTTCCACACGTCGGTCCCGCACCCGAGGGGCTTTCCGCGGAACGTACCGTTGAGCATCGGCCCGCCGGGCACGACGATCGCCGGGATGCCGACGGACGCGGCGGCCATGAGCAGGGCGGGGATGGTCTTGTCGCACCCGCCGAGCAGCACCACGGCATCCACCGGATTCGCGCGGAGGAGCTCCTCGGCCGCCATCGCGGCCATGTTGCGCCACAGCATCGCGGTCGTGCGGACGGTCGTCTCGCCGATCGAGACCATCGGCAGGTTGTACGGGATGCCGCCGGCCTCGTACACACCGTTCTTGACGCTCTGCGCGACCTCGTCGAGGTGCGCGTTGCACGGCGTGAGCTCGGACGCGGTGTTGGCGATCGCGATGTTCGGCCGCCCGTCGAAGGCGTGATCCGGCACGCCGCGGCGCATCCACGCGCGGTGGAGGTAGGCGTTGCGGTCATCGCCGCCGTAGAACTCGGCGCTGCGCATACCGCGCGCGGGTCCGTCGTCGGTCATGGAGTGGTTCCTCTGTTCGGGGACGGCAGCACGAGCTCACCGTTACGGCGGTGCGGGATGCCCGCCAGAGCCTCATCGCGCAGATCGGCGGGGAGCGCCGCGGCGGGCGCCTGCTGGTAGGCGACGGGGCGCAGGAACCGACGGATCGAGGTGGCCCCCACCGAGGTGGAGGTGTTCGTCGTCGCGGGCCAGGGACCGCCGTGGTGCTGGCTCCACGTCACGGCGACGCCGGTGGGCCACCCGTCGAAGACGACGCGTCCGACGCGCTCTTCCAGAGCGGCGACGACCTCGTCGATCGCCTCGCCCGGCTGCGCGTGGAGCGTGCCCGTGAGCGAGCCGCCGACCCGGGCGAGGGCCGTGACGACCTCGTCGACCTCGTCGTACTCCACGAGCACCGTGACGGGGCCGAAGCACTCCTCCAGGAGCGCGTCGGAGCGCTCGAGGAACGTGCCGATGTCGGTCGCGACGACCACCGCACGTACGGGACCGGATGCCGCGGACGCCTGGCCCGCGACGACGCGCGCCGCCCCCTCTTCGCGGAGGCGGTCGACCCCGGGTGCGAAGGCCGCCGCGATGCGATCGGTGAGCAGGGTGAACTCGGGGCGCTCCGCGACGCGCTCCCGCAGGCGCGGGTCATCCGCGACCCCGCGCGGCACGAAGACCAGTCCGGGCTTCGTGCAGAACTGTCCGCCGCCGAGGGTGAAGGACGCGACGAGCCCGTCGAGGATCGCGTCGCCCCGGGCGGCGATCGCGCCGGGGGTGACCACGACCGGGTTCGTGCTCCCGAGCTCGCCGAAGAACGGGATCGGGTCGGGGCGCCGGGCGATCTCGTCCATCAACCCCTGCGCCCCCGCGAGGGAGCCGGTGAAGGCCGCGGCGCGGACGGCCGGTGCCCGCACGAGATCGAGGCCCGCTTGGCGGCCCTCGACGAGGCCGAAGGTCCCCGCCGGCGCACCGGCGGCGGCGAGCGCGTCGGTCACGACCCGCGCGGTCGCCCGCGACAGCTCCGGGTGGCCGGAGTGCCCCTTCACCACGACGGGGCATCCCGCCGCCAGGGCCGCGGCGGTGTCTCCCCCGGCGACCGAGAACGCGAAGGGGAAGTTCGACGCCGAGAAGACGGCGACCGTGCCGAGCGGCCGCAGCAGGCGACGCAGCTCCGGGCGCGGCGGAACCGCGGCGGGATCGGCGGCGTCGACGATCGCCTCGAGGTACGAGCCCTCCTCGATCACTCCGGCGAACAGGCGCAGCTGCCCGGTGGTGCGGGCCACCTCGCCGCGCAAGCGCTCGGCGCCCAGGTGCGTCTCACGGTCGGCGATCTCGACGAGCGCGTCCGCCTCGGCATCCAGAGCGTCCGCGACTCCCCGCAGCCAGCCGGCCCGCACCTCGCGGCTCGCGGCTCGGAGGGCCGGGGCCGCACCGGCGGCGAGGGCGACGACGTCGCTCACCCCGCCGCCGGCGCGTGCGGTTTCGGTCACCTCACCGGGCATCGGGATCGACCACGATCTCGATCGGCGTGGAGTCCGACACCTCGACGACGACGGATGCCGCGCCGCTGTCGACGCGGTACCGGCCCGCGAACCCGTCGACGGCGACGAGACCGTCGGCGTCGGAGATGAGGTCGGTCGACCCCATCCACCATTCGCCGCGGATGAGCGCGTGCAGCGCGTCGTAGGCCGGCTTGCGGCTGCCGTCGGCGCGGAGGATTCCGGCGGGAGCGCCGAGCCAGGAGCCGTGGTCGGTGATGCCCCAGTAGGTGAGCGACTCGACGGCCGGGTTCGCGAGCACCGTGCGGTAGTGGCGCACGATCTCCTCGGCCTGCCGCGCCTCCCCCTCGGGGGTGCTCGGCCACTCGTCGACGATGTAGTCGTTGAGGTCGACGATCTCGGGAGGCATGACGTCCCCCGAGAGCAGCGTCGTCTCGGTCATCTGCAGCGGCAGCCCGAACGCGGCGAAGCGCTCCAGGATCTGCGCGATCTGCTCCTCGCCGCGGAACCCCTGGTGCATGTGGGTCTGCACCCCGAGCGCATCGATCTGGATGCCGGCATCCAGGCAGTCCGCGATGAGGCGCTCGTAGTCCGCCGACAGGTCGAAGTCGTTGAGCACGAGGCGAGCATCGGGGTTCGCCTCGCGGGCGGACTCGAACGCCAGCTTCACCATCTCGACGCGGCCCTTGGACTGCGCCAAGCGCGTGACGGCGTTCTCTTCGGCGGTGAACACCGGCAGGATCACCGCTTCGTTGATGGCATCCCACAGGTCGATCACCCCGGCGAAGTTCGCCACGGTGGTGCGGACGCGGTCGCGCAGGACGTCCTCGACCTCGGTGTCGCTCAGGTCGAGCAGCCACGACGGCGTGAGCGTGTGCCAGACGAGGGGGTGGCCCTTGATCTGGACGTCGCGCGCGGCGAACCACTCGGCGGTGCGCTTCAGGCGGACCTCGTCGGTCTGCCCCCGCTGGGGCTCGTACCCGCGCCAGTAGAAGGGCAGGGTGACCGCGTTGAAGAGGTCGAGATAGTCGGCGGCCAAACGTTCGGGGTCCGGGGAGAGCGCTCCCCCGAAGTGCTCGAGTTCACGCGCGCCCTCGAGATCGGGCGCGCCCCCGATCCACTCGAGGAAGTCGAAACCGATGTTGCCGAACCCGAAGGCGTGCGCGGTCTGCTCGACCCGCGCCCGGGCGCCCGCGAGGGGACGCCCGGACGGGTCGACGAGACGCACGCGTCCACCGACGCGGCGCTGCGAGAGATCAGGCATCGGGCGTGGACTCCCCGCGCGCGCCCGGGTACCAGTCGGGAATCGTGTTCTCGGTCACCGCGATGAAGACGTCGTCGGGCCGCACACCCTCCGCCTCCAAGCGGCGCGCGACAGCGCGGAACGCCCGAGCCTTGGTCTCGTCGTCGTACATGCTGACCATGAGGATGCGAACGTAGAGGACGTCGCGACGCTCGCCGCCGAGGTAGTGGGGGTCGGCGATGATGTGATCCGCGGGCAGCGGGTGGATCACCTGGAAACGGTCCTCGATGTCCATGCCCAGGCCTTCGGCGAGACCCTGGTGCACGGCCTCGGCATACGCCAGGCGCGTGGCGACGGGGACGGTCTCGGAAACTTCGATCGTGATGAGGGGCATCAGGCCCACACCTCCTTGGTGACGCGCACGTCGGCGCGGTTACGAGCGGACTCTTCGATGGCGAGCCCGAGCAGATGGTCCTGGCAGGCGTCCGCCAGGGAGTAGGGGCCCTCGGCTTCGCCGCGCGCCCAGCGCCCGGTGAGCTCGAGGAACGACGCGACCGCGATGTCGTCCTCCGACAGGCGCGTGCCGACCCAGGGGTTCCGGTAGACGATGCGCCCCTCGAACGCGGCCGAGACGACCTCGTTGCCCTCGAGGTTCATGTCGACTCCGGTGCGGCGGTACGTGATGGGCGAGGTCAGCACGCCCTCGCTCGACAGGCGCGTGACGGAGTCGTCGACGATCTCACCGAGCGATCCGCGGACCACGAGGCGCCGGGCCAGCAGCGGATTCCACCACTGGTTGTCGACGAAGTCGTACAGCCCCATCCGGCCGTCGCCGAAGTCGATCGTGCCGATCGTCGTCGTGCGCGGCTGCGGCTGCGGGTTCTCGACCCAGCCGTCGAACGTCAGGGGGTCGGCCAGCGGGGCGGTGAACGTGCGTGCCGAGACGACGGCATCCTCCATGCCCGCACCGAGGTAGGCGCGCATGATCGACGTCGCGTGGTACAGGTGGGTCGAAGCGACCTCGACCGCGGTCGGCTCACCGATGGCGCCCGACCGCACGACCTCGAGCCGCGCCGCGTGACCCGGCATGAGCATGTACTGCTCGGCGACCTGCACTCGACCGGAGGCACCGACCGCCGCCCACAGCTCGCGCAGGCCGTCCGCCGTCGGAGCCGGCGGGGTCTCGGCCAGGACCTTGGCGCCGCGCTCGACGAGCTCGGTCACGACACCGGGCATCGACGGCCACGAGACGGAGGCGATCACGAAGTCCGGCTCGAGCGCGAGGACCTCGTCGATCGTGCGGAGGACGGGGATCCCCCATCGCTGGGCCATGCGCTCGGCGGCCTCGTCGCTGCGGGCGAGGACGCCGACGGCCTCCAGCCGGTCGGGCGCGGCGGCGGCCATGCGGATGTGGAAATCGGACCGCCAGCCGGTGCCGATGACGGCGAATTTCAGGGGAGTGCTCAAGAGGAGTCCTTCTTCTTGGGGGATGAACGAGAGAACGAAAAGGGAACGGGGGAAGGGTCAGACCTGGCTCATGCCGCCGTCGACGACGAGGTCCACACCGGCCACGAAGCTCGATTCGGCGCTGGCGAGGAACGCCACGGCCGCGGCCACCTCGTCCGGACGCCCGATCCGCCGGAGCGGCACCATCTCGGCCACCGCGGCCGCCACGGACTCGGAGCCTCCGGTGAACTGATCGAAACCCGCCGTCGCGGTGGGGCCGGGGCTCACCGAGTTGGCCCGGATGCCGCGCTCCCCCAGCTCCGCCGTCAGCGTGCGGGCGAGCGAGCGGACCGCCGCCTTGGTCGCGTTGTAGACGGCGTGGCCGGGACCGCCGTTGGTTCCCGCGATCGAGGACACCAGCACGATGCGGGCGTGATCGTTCAGCAGGGGCGCGAACCGCTGCGCCGTGAAGAACGTCCCGCGGAAGTTGAGGTCGCTGACGTGGTCGAAAGCCGTGGCATCCGTCTCGGCGATCGGGGTCGACGCGACGTCGCGCCCGGCGTTGGCGACCAGGACGTCGACGCCGCCGCTGCGCTCCCGCGCCGCCGCCGCGAGCTCGTCGAGGCCGTCGAGGCTGCTGGCGTCGGCCTGCAGCACCCGGACACGGTCGCCCCACGCCTCGCGCGCCTCGGCGATGCGCGCCGGGGTGAGCCCGGTCGTGAGGACGTCGGCCCCCTCGGCCACGAAGCGTTCGACGATGGCGCGACCGATCCCGGACGTCCCGGCCGTGACCACGGCGAACTGCCCCGCGAGCAGCCCGCGCGTCACTTGAGCGCTCCCGCCGCGAGGCCGCGCTCGAAGGAGCGCTGGAGGAGGAGGTAGGCCGCGATCACCGGCACGGCCGTGATGACCGCCGCCGCCAGGACGCCCGTCTGGTCGTTGGTGTACTGGCTCATGAAGAAGGTGGGGAGCAGCGTCACCACCTGCTTGCTCGGATCGTTCAGCATCAGCAGGGGCAGCAGGTAGGCGTTCCAGCTGTTGATGAGGGTCAGCACGACCACGGCCCCCGCGATCGGGCGGGTGAGCGGGAGCACGATGTGCCAGAACACCCGGACGATGTTCGCGCCGTCGATGCGCCCCGCCTCCATCAGCTCGGTCGGAATGCCGTTGAAGAAGCTGCGCGCGAGGAGCACCGTGAAGGGCACCTGCAGGGCCGCGAGCGGCAGGATCACGGCGATGAGCTCGTTGTACATGTCGAACTTTGATGCGGTGACGAACAGCGGCGTCAGAAGGACCGCCTCGGGCATCGTCAGCGCGACGAGAAGGAGCCAGAACCAGATCTCCTTGCCGGCGATCCGCAGCTTCGCGAAGCCGAACGCGGCGAGCATCGTGCACACGTAGACGAGGGCGATCGTCGAAGCGGCGATGATGATGCTGTTCAGGAAGTAGACGTGGACGATGCCGGTGGCGAAGACCTTGGCGTAGTTGCCGAAGCCCTGGCCGGCGAGCGACCCCTGCACCATCGCGATGAGCGGGAACAGGTACGGCAGCACGATCAGTGTCGCGAGGAGCTGCAGGCCCCAGCGCGAGGATCGGGAGCGGATGTCGAACATGGATCAGGCTCCTTCGGACTGTCGGTTGATCCGGTTCATCAGCAGACCGCCGCCGATCGCCAGCACGAGCAGGGCGATCGAGATCGCCGCGGCGTAACCGAAGTGCTTCTCCTGGACCATGGTCTGGAAGATGTAGGTGCCGAGGAACTCCGTGGCGTGGTTGGGCCCGGCCTTGGTCACCAGGTACGGCACGTCGAACGTCTTCAGCGCGCCGATCACACCGAGCACGGCGAGGGCGACGGCGGTGCCGCGGCACATCGGCCAGACGATCGACCAGAGCGTGCGGATGTTGCCGGCCCCGTCGACCCGCGCGGCCTCGAGGATCTCGGGCTCGATCTGGCTCATCGCGGCGTAGAAGAGGATGAAGGTCAGACCCGTCCACTGCCAGATCGTGACGAGCATGACGACCGCCATCGCGGTGACGTTGCCGGCCAGCCAGGGCTGGGTGAGCGAGCCGAGGCCGATCGCCGAGAGGATGCCGTTGAACGACCCGTTCGCGTCGAAGATCAGGCGGAAGACGGGAGCCATCGTCGCGGGTGCGAGGACGGTGGGGACGAAGATGATGACCTTGTACAGGGGCGCGAGGTGGATGCGCGAGTGCATGATCGCCGCGAATACGAAGCCGATGACGGTCTGCGCGGTGAAGGTGACCACGAAGAAGATCGCGGTGTGCCAGATCGCCTGCCAGAAGACGGTGTCGCCGAACATCGCGACGTAGTTGTCGCCTCCGACGGACTCCGACGGGCTGAGGATGAAGCCGTTCCAGTCCAGCGTGGAGACGTATCCGGTGTAGCCGATCGAGAAGTAGATCATCCCGACGACCAGGGCGAGAGCCGGCAGGATCCAGGGAAGACCGCCGGGGTAGGGGGACTTCCGCCCGCTGCGCGGGCCGCGTCTCGCGTCGCGTCGCGACCGACCCGCGGTGACGAGGGTTTCTGTGAGGGTGCTCATGTGCTCTTCCTTGAGTCGGGCAGGGGTCCCCTCCGTGGGCGGGAGACGTCCCGCCCACGGAGGGGTGGCAGCACTGGTTACTTCTGCGAGTCCACGACGGACTGCAGGCCGGCCAGTGCGGCGTCGATGGTGACGTCACCCGTGGCGACGCCGATGAGAGCGTCCCGGAAGGCGCTGTTCAAGTCGGCCGAGACCGTGGCGAACCGCGGCTGCGACGACGAGGCCGCGACGTCGGTGTACTTCTGGAGCGCCTCGAGCTGGACCGCGGGGGTGACCAGGTCGATCTGGTCCCACTGGGGCTGGATGCCGAGCAGCGACGGGATGTCGTTGAGCGTGTTGGCGACCGTCTGCTGACCGGCTTCGGTCGTGGTCAGCCACGTGACGAAGGTCTTGGCCGCGGCCTGCTGGTCGGACTGGGCGCTGATGGCGAGACCGTAGTCGGCGTCACCGAACATGTTGCCGGTGTTGCCGGTGCCGGCCACGTCGGGGAACTGGATCGGGATCATCGTGAAGGGTTCGGGGTTGGACACGCCCGCGGCCTCCATCGCGCCGATCATCGTGTCGCGCACGGTGTACTGCGTGTACCAGGTGCCCATCATGACCATCGCGTACTGGCCCGACATGAAGGCGTTGCTGGCGTCGGGGTACTGCTGGAGTCCGACGGCGCCTTCCTGCATGATCCCGTCGTCGAAGAGCGACTTCCAGATCTCCATGCCCTCGGTGAACGCCGGGTCGGTGTAGGACCGCTGGCCGAGCGAGGCCTCGATGTACGCACCGGGCTCGACGTTCTCCATGATCGCCTCGAAGGTGTCCATGTCGAACGCCCACTGTCCCGCGCCCTGGACGAAGCAGCCCTGGCCCGCGGCCTGGAACGTCGCGCAGACCTTCTTCCACTCGTCCAGCGTCGTCGGGGGCGTCAGCCCCTGAGCGTCGAACATGTCCTTGTTGATCCAGATGCTGCCCGAGTACACCGAACCGGCCGAGAGCCCGACGACCTTGTCGTCGACGACGAGTCCCTCGACTCCGGATGCCGACAGCTTCTCGCGCCAATCCGCGCCGAGCGACTCCTCGACCACGGGACCGAGGTCGATCGCACCGGCCTGGAAGGTCTCGACGCCGCCGTTGGCCGAACCGGGAGCGACGTTGAAGATGTCAGGGCCGTCGGCCGAGGTGATGGCGGGTCCCATGACCGAGTCGTAGTTGTCGATCGGCTTCGAGACGAACTCGACCTTGATGTCGGGGTACTCCTCGTTGAACGCCGCGATCAGCTGATCGGCCACGGGCTTGTCCGGCGTCCACCCCCACCACACCAGATCTCCCTCGGTCGCCGAACCCGAGTCACTCCCGCCGCCCGAACCGCCGCCCGAACAGGCGACGAGCGACAGCAGGGCGATTCCTGCGACAGCCGTCGCGCCGACACGGCGCCACGGGGATGTCTTCTTTGACATGGATTTTCTCCTCTTGTGCTGCAGGTGTGGTGCGCCAGCGATCGTTGCATGGCGCACGTTTTGCATCGCAAGTTTTACCGACACTGGAAGCAACTTGTTGCGCAACTTGCGTGATGGTTATAGTAGATCCACCGCCGCTCCGCGGTCAAGTGCCCTGGGGGCGTCGGACGGGAAGAGGGAGCACATGTCGCAGCGCACCGCCACGTTGGCGGAGATCGCCCACGTCGCCGGAGTCTCCGTGCCGACCGTCTCGCGCGTCCTCAACGGGCGCCCGGGCATCTCCGCCCCCAAGCGCGAAGAGATCGAGAAGCTGCTCGAGGAGCGCGGTTACGAACGACGCAAAGCCCGTCGCGAAACTTCTCTGCTCGATTTCGTGATCGTGAGTCTCGAGACGCAGTGGGCCACCGAGCTCTTGCGCGGGGCGCAAGCCGAGGCGGCCCGCGCGGGGGCCGATCTCGTCGTCACCGCCACCGACGGCTCACCGGCCGGCTCCCCCGAGTGGCTGCAGCGCGTCGCCGGACGCGGCACCGACGGGATCGTCATCGTCGTCACCGAGATCGACCCGGTCGGGCGCGACGAGCTCGCCCGGCTGAACGTGCCCGTCGTGCTGGTCGACCCCGTGGGCACCGACACCGAGTCGTTCGTCACGGTGTCTGCCGCCGACTGGTCCGGGGCACGGGATGCCACCGACCACTTGCTCGATCTCGGACACACGCGCATCGGGTTCGTGACCGGCCCCCTGAACCTCGAGTGTCATCAGGACCGGCTCGATGGCTACATGTCGGCGCTCGGACGCCGGGGCATCGTCCCCGATCCGTCACTGGTTCGCATCGGCGACTCGCTCACCTCGGGCGGCATCCGGTTCGGTGGGGAGCTGCTCGACGCCCCCGACCGTCCGACCGCGATCATCAGCGGCTCCGACGAGCAGGCCTACGGCATCTACCTGGCCGCGCGCGAGCGGGGTCTGAGCGTGCCCGAGGATCTCTCCGTCGTCGGCTTCGACGACGTCGACCTGTGCCGCTGGGTGAACCCGCAGCTCACCACCGTCCATCAGCCGCTGGCCGGCATGGCATCCGAGGCCGCACGCCTGGCCCTGGCCATGTCGCGCGGTGAGACGATCGCCAACCGCCGCGTGCAGCTCTCGGCCGAGCTCGTCGTGCGGGAGTCGACGGCGCCGCCGCGGGAGGTGTAGCCGGGTCGGGCGACCGGATCGAGGCGCTCGTCAGGCGATCGAGTTCACGACACCGCGGCACGATCATCGCGTCCGGGCCGATCGCCCCTGGCGACGCGCACCAACGACGAAAGCCCCGGCGAACCGGGGCTTTTCGCGGCGGAGACGGAGGGATTTGAACCCTCGGTCCCCTTACGGGGACTCCACCTTAGCAGGGTGGTGCACTAGGCCTGACTATGCGACGTCTCCAGGTGATCGACGCCGGAGCGCGAGCACACCGGTCCATAGTAGCCGCTCGGGGC
>NZ_CAKKMM010000015.1:0-29755 GCF_918698205.1 Microbacterium sp. Bi128
CGCGGCACCTGGTCGTCGACGACCAGGGAGTCCTGCTGCGCGATTCGTTCGGCGCGATGCTGACGATCCTCGTCGCACGAGCGGAGAGAGCCGGCGAGGACCTCTGCGTCATCGGGATCCGGGTCGACGACCTGAAGCGCGTCGCGACGGCCTTCGGCCCCGAGGAGGCCGAGGACATCGCGCGGGTCTTCCGAGCTTCGGTGCGGCGCCACGCTCCGACCATGGCGCTCGTGGGGGTGACGGATGCCACGGGGCTGTCCGTCGCCCTCGCCACGAACGCCACGACCGATGTGCGCCGTGTCGCTCGGGGGCTCCATGAGCGCGTCGTCGCCGATCTGACGGCGCTCGCGACTTCGGTGGTGCCGGTGGTCGGCGTCGGCGTCGTCCTCGCCTCTGTCGAGGGGGCGGCCGGACCTCACCTCGTGGACCGGGCGGACGCGGAGGCGAGCCGGGCGGCAGCCGCGGGAGAACAGCCCGGCGGCGTCATCGGCGCCTGAGCCGGGCGGGAGGACTCCGGGTATCAGGACCCGCCGTCGGCGACCAATGCCTGGATGCGCGCCCGCAGTTCACGGGGGCGGAAGGGTTTCGTCAGGTAGTCGTCGGCCCCGGCCGCGCGTGCCAGTCGTTCCTCGGCGGGGTCGACGCGGGCGCTGACCATCAGGATGCGCGTGCTGCTGAACTCGCGGATGCGGCGGGCCGTCTCGAAGCCGTCCAGTCCCGGCATGCTCACGTCGAGTGTCGTGACCGCCGGGTCGGTGCGCCGAACCACCTCGATCCCGTCGGCGCCGTCAACGGCGGTGTGCACGACGAAGCCCGAGGGTTCCAGGACGGCAACGATCAGGGAGCGGATGTCGGCATCGTCTTCGACGACGACCACGACGTTCGGATTCGGCATGGGGGGACTCTCGCGAACCGGACGGAGGAACGGATGCGCCCCCGGAAAAATGTTAAACTACGCGGAGGGGCGGTGCGGGCCGGCTGCCGGGGCCGTGTGGCATCCTCGTCGTGTGCCCCTTCTCGCGCTCACCGGTGGAATCGCGTCCGGAAAATCGACGATCGCGCGGATGCTCGCCGAAGGCGGCGCGGTGGTCGTGGACGCCGATGCGATCGTGAGGGACGTGCAGGCGCCCGGGTCCGCGGTCCTCGCGGAGATCGCGTCGGAGTTCGGCGCCGACGTCGTGCGGGCCGACGGGTCCCTGGACCGCCCCGCCCTGGCCGCCCGCGTGTTCGGGCACCCCGAACGCCTCGCCGCGCTGAACGCGATCGTGCACCCGGCTGTGCGCGAGGAGTCGCAGCGGCGTTTCCGTGCGGCGCACGCCGACCACGCCGATGCGGTCGTCGTATACGACGTGCCCCTTCTCGCCGAGGCGCGGGGGAGTGGCGAATGGGACCTCGTCGTCGTCGCGCACGCGCCGTCCGAGCAGCGGGTGCAGCGTCTGATCTCGCAGCGGGGCCTCTCCGAAGCCGACGCCCGGGCCCGCATCGCCTCGCAGGCCGGTGACGACGAACGGCTCGCGCTCGCGGACGTGGTCATCGACACCACCGGCGACCTGGATGCCACTCGGCGGCAGGTGGACGAGCTCTGGGAGCGGCTGAAGCGGCGGTAGCCGCCGCGCGAGACGACCGCGCTCGCGCACGGCGAACGTTCTGCGGCCCCGATGTCGGAGGCCCCGCCTACGCTGGATTCATGCAGGCCACGCGTTCCGTCCGTCCCTTCGAGGTTGTCAGCGAGTACACCCCTTCCGGCGACCAGCCGCAGGCCATCGCCGACCTAGCCGCGCGCATCAACGCCGGTGAGACCGACGTCGTGCTGCTGGGAGCCACGGGAACGGGAAAGTCCGCGACGACCGCGTGGCTCGTCGAGGCCGTCCAGCGCCCGACGCTGGTGCTGGCGCACAACAAGACGCTCGCCGCGCAGCTGGCCAACGAGTTCCGCGAACTCATGCCGAACAATGCCGTCGAGTACTTCGTGTCGTACTACGACTACTACCAGCCCGAGGCGTACGTCCCCCAGACCGATACCTTCATCGAGAAGGACTCCTCGATCAACGCGGAGGTCGAGCGGCTCCGGCACTCGACGACCAACTCGCTCCTGTCGCGCCGCGACGTCGTGGTGGTCTCGACCGTCTCGTGCATCTACGGTCTCGGCGCACCCGAGGAGTATCTGCGCGCCATGGTCGCGCTACAGGTGGGGGAGCGGTACGACCGCGACGCGCTCATCCGCAAGTTCATCTCGATGCAGTACAACCGCAACGATGTCGATTTCTCGCGGGGCAACTTCCGCGTGCGCGGCGACACGATCGAGATCATTCCGGTCTACGAGGAATACGCGATCCGCATCGAGATGTTCGGCGACGAGATCGAGGCGCTGTACATGCTGCACCCGTTGACCGGCGACGTCGTCCAGAAGATGGAGTCGGTGCCGATCTTCCCGGCGTCGCACTACGTCGCGGGCACCGACACCGTGCAGCGCGCGATCGGCACGATCGAGCACGAACTCGCCGAGCGGCTGAAGGAGTTCGAGTCGCAGAACAAGCTGCTCGAGGCGCAGCGTCTGCGCATGCGCACGACGTTCGACCTCGAGATGCTGCAGCAGCTCGGGTTCTGCTCGGGCATCGAGAACTACTCGCGCCACCTCGACGGGCGCTCGGCAGGCGATCCTCCCCACACGCTGCTGGACTTCTTCCCCGACGACTTCTTGCTCGTGATCGACGAGTCGCACGTCACGGTGCCACAGATCGGTGCGATGTACGAGGGCGATGCCTCGCGCAAGCGCACGCTCGTCGAGCACGGATTCCGGTTGCCCAGTGCGATGGACAACCGCCCGCTGCGGTGGGACGAGTTCAAGAACCGCATCGGCCAGACCGTCTACCTCTCGGCTACTCCCGGCCGCTACGAGATGGGGATCGCGGACGGGATCGTCGAGCAGATCATCCGCCCGACGGGACTGGTCGACCCCCAGATCGTGGTGAAGCCCTCGAAGGGGCAGATCGACGATCTTCTCGAGCAGATCCGCGTGCGCGTCGACCGCGATGAGCGCGTGCTGGTGACCACGCTCACCAAGAAGATGGCCGAAGAGCTCACCGACTTCCTCGGCGAGCACGGTGTCCGCGTGCGCTACCTGCACTCCGACGTCGACACGCTCCGCCGTGTCGAGCTGCTCACCGAGCTGCGCGCCGGCGTCTACGACGTCCTCGTCGGCATCAACCTGCTCCGCGAGGGGCTCGACCTCCCCGAGGTGTCGCTCGTGGCGATCCTGGATGCCGACAAAGAGGGGTTCCTCCGCAGCGGCACCTCTCTCATCCAGACGATCGGCCGCGCCGCCCGAAACGTGTCGGGCGAGGTCCACATGTACGCCGACAGGATGACCGATTCCATGCGGAACGCGATCGACGAGACCGAGCGTCGTCGGGAGAAGCAGATCGCGTACAACACGGAGCACGGCATCGATCCGCAGCCGTTGCGCAAGAAGATCGCCGACATCACCGAGGTTCTCGCGCGCGAGGCGTCCGACACCCGGAGCCTGCTGTCGCGTAATGACAAGGCCGGCAAGGGCAAGTCACCGACTCCGCAGCTGCGTCGTACCGGGATCGCCGCCGAAGGCGCGGTTCAGTTGGAATCCACGATCGCCGACCTCACGCAGCAGATGCTCGCCGCGGCAAGTGAGCTGAAGTTCGAGCTCGCCGGGCGGCTGCGCGACGAGGTGCAGGACCTCAAGAAGGAACTGCGGGCGATGGAGCGCGCCGGTCACGCCTGACCCGGTGACGCGCCAATCCACGATCTGGGGGCCGCCATGCAGCAGAGGGTGTCGCTGATCACGCTCGGGGTGGGCGATCTCGGCCGTGCGCTCGCCTTCTACGAACGGCTCGGCTGGCGGTCGCATCCCGACTCTGTGCGGGGCGAGGTCACCTTCTTCGACACGGGAGGATCAGTGGTGGCGCTGTGGGCGCGCGAGAAGCTCGCCGCCGATTCGGGGATCGTCGACTCCGGCGGATGGGGTGGCATGGCCCTCGCGCACAACGTCGGCACGTCCGACGAGGTCGACGCGATCCTCGCGGCGGCCGTCGAGGCCGGCGCCTCCTTGGCGCGCGCCAGCGCCTCGACGCCGTGGGGCGGGTATTCCGGCGTGTTCGTCGATCCCGACGGTCACCCGTGGGAGGTCGCGGTCAACCCCGGGTGGCCCCTCGACGCCGAGGGTCGTCCGCAGCTGTCCTGACTCCTGGCTCGGTCGGATGCGGCCGGGCGTGCCCGCCCTCAGGGGCAGTGCAGGAGCGGCTTGGGGCCCGTGCGGTCGACGCTGTGCTCCGACATCGGATGACCGCACAGCGGGCAGGGTCGTCCGGTGCGGACCGGCTCGGGGGTCGTCTCGTAGGGGCCGACCGAGGCCGGCCCGGCCACGCGGATCAGCCGCGAATTGAGGTACTGGTACCACCCGCCGGCAGCCCGCACGCGCTCGCGCAGCGGGGGTCGGTCGGCATCCTTATGTGCCATGATCATTAGTGTACTAACTAATTGAGGAGGGCGCGTGGACGATCCGCTCCGGCTCGAGAATCAGGTGTGCTTCGCCCTCGTCACGGCGGCACGCAACGTGGTGGCGATCTACCGACCCGTGCTCGAGCCGCTCGGGCTGACGCATCCGCAGTACCTGGTGATGCTGGCGCTGTGGGAGGAGGCTCCGCGCTCGCTGGGCGTGCTCGCGGGGGAGCTCGCCATGGAGCCGGCGACGCTCTCGCCACTCGTGAAGAGGCTCGAGGCTCAGGGGAGGGTGGTGCGCAGGCGGCGCGTCGACGACGAGCGCGTCCTGGACATCGACCTGACCGACGAGGGCCGCGCTCTGCGCGAGCGGGCGCTCGTCGTGCCCGCGCAGATCATGCAGCGGGTGGGGATCGACACGGCGGCGCTCATCGCACTGCGCGACGGCCTCGCGCCCTTCGCGAGCCGGTTCGACGCGACGGATTGAGGGTGTGAGCGCCGCAGCCGGCGCGCGGGTTTCCTCTCACAGATGTGCGCCGGGGGCGAACCCGGGGCCGATGTCGGAGGGGGAACCTACACTTGTCGGGTGCCCATCGTTCCAGTCTCGTCCCCCGGAAACACCAGCGGAAAGCTCAGTGTTCGCGGTGCCCGCGTCCACAACCTGAAGAACGTCGACCTCGACATTCCGCGTGATTCTCTCGTGGTGTTCACCGGTCTCTCGGGCTCGGGCAAGTCGAGTCTCGCGTTCGACACGATCTTCGCCGAGGGCCAGCGCCGCTACGTCGAATCGCTCAGCGCCTACGCGCGCCAGTTCCTCGGACAGGTCGATCGGCCCGATGTCGACTTCATCGAGGGATTGAGCCCCGCGGTGTCGATCGATCAGAAGTCGACCAACCGCAACCCGCGGTCCACGGTCGGCACGATCACCGAGATCCACGACTACATGCGTCTGCTGTGGGCGCGCATCGGCGTGCCGCACTGCCCCGACTGCGGTGCGCGCATCCAGCGGCAGACGGTGCAGCAGATCGCCGACCAGCTCATGGAGCTGCCCGAGCGGACGCGGTACCAGATCGTCGCTCCGGTGGTGACGCAGAAGAAGGGCGAGTTCGTCGACCTCTTCAAAGAGCTCAGTGCCAAGGGGTACGCGCGCGCCGTCGTCGACGGCGAACTCGTCCAGCTCGCCGAGCCGCCGACACTCAAGAAGAGCTACAAGCACGACATCGCTGTCGTCGTCGACCGACTCGTGGCATCCGGCGACATCCTGGGCCGCGTGACCGACTCGGTCGAGACCGCTCTGGGCCTCGCGGGCGGCATCATGCAGGTCAACTTCGTCGACGAAGAGGGCGACGACGCGTGGCAGTCGTTCTCTGAGAAGCTCGCGTGCCCGAACGGCCACCCGTTGCAGCTCACCGAGATCGAGCCGCGGACGTTCTCGTTCAACGCCCCGTTCGGCGCCTGCCCGGTGTGTTCGGGACTCGGTACGCGCATGTCGGTCGACGTCGACCTCATGCTCGGCGACGAGGAGCTGTCGATCCGCGAGGGTGCGATCCTGCCGTGGACGACCCAGGGCAAGGGACTCTTCCAGTACTACGAGCGTCTGCTCGAAGGCCTCGCGCGCGACCTCGACTTCTCGCTGGACACCCCGTGGAGAGATCTCTCCACGGACGTGCAGAATGCCGTCCTGCGCGGCGAGAACTACAAGGTCACCGTCAAGTGGAAGAACCGCTACGGCCGCGAGATGCGCTACTCGTCCGGCTTCGAGGGCGTCGTGCCGTACATCGAGCGGCAGTACCTGCAGGCCGAGTCCGACACGCAGCGTCAGCGCTGGTCGGAATACCTGCGCGAGGTCCCGTGCGCGGTGTGCGACGGCGACCGCCTGAAGCCCGAGGTGCTCGCCGTGCTCGTGGACGACACGTCGATCGCCGCGGCCTCGCGCATGAGCCTGGCCGACGCGCGCGAGTTCTTCTCGCAGCTGACCCTGACCGAGCGTGAGGCGACGATCGCCGCCGCGGTCCTGCGCGAGATCCGGGCGCGCCTGGACTTCCTGCTGCAGGTCGGCCTGAACTACCTCAGCCTCGGCCGCGCGGCAGGCACCCTCTCGGGCGGCGAAGCGCAGCGCATCCGGCTGGCCACCCAGATCGGCTCGGGCCTGACGGGGGTGCTCTACGTCCTCGACGAGCCCTCGATCGGTCTGCACCAGCGCGACAACCGTCGACTCATCCAGACACTCGAGACCCTGCGCGACCTCGGGAACACCCTCATCGTGGTCGAGCACGACGAAGAGACGATCCACGCCGCCGACTGGGTCGTCGACATCGGCCCGCGCGCCGGCGTCGACGGCGGCAATGTCGTGCACTCCGGGCCGCTGGCCCAACTGCTCGACGACGAAAGCTCGCTGACGGGGGCCTACCTCTCGGGACGTCGATCGATCGAGCCGCCGAAGAAGCGGCGCAAGATCGACAAGAAGCGACAGGTCACCGTCGTCGGCGCGCGCGAGAACAACCTCAAGAACGTCACGGTCGACTTCCCGCTCGGCGTGCTGACCGCCGTGACCGGCGTCAGCGGCTCCGGCAAGTCCACGCTGGTCAACGGCATCCTGTACGAGGTGCTCGCCTCCAAGCTCAACGGTGCCCGCCGCGTGCCGGGCAAGCACACGCGCGTCACCGGACTCGACAACCTCGACAAGGTCGTGCACGTCGATCAGGCGCCGATCGGTCGCACCCCGCGCTCGAACCCGGCGACCTACACCGGCGTGTTCGACCGCATCCGCACGCTGTTCAGCGAGACGCCCGAGGCCAAGGTCCGCGGCTACCAGGCCGGACGGTTCAGCTTCAACGTCAAGGGCGGTCGCTGCGAGGCGTGCTCGGGTGACGGCACGCTGAAGATCGAGATGAACTTCCTGCCCGACGTGTACGTCGACTGCGAGGTGTGCCACGGCAAGCGGTACAACCGCGACACCCTGTCGGTGCACTACAAGGGCAAGAACATCGCCGAGGTGCTCGAGATGCCGATCTCCGAGGCCGCAGAGTTCTTCGAGCCCATCCAGGCCATCCACCGATACCTCAAGACCCTGGTGGACGTGGGTCTTGGCTACGTCCGTCTCGGGCAGTCGGCCACGACGCTCTCGGGCGGCGAGGCGCAGCGCGTGAAGCTCGCGACCGAGCTCCAGCGTCGCAGCAACGGCCGCTCGATCTACGTGCTCGACGAGCCCACGACGGGTCTGCACTTCGAGGACGTCTCGCTGCTGCTGAAGGTGCTCAACGGGCTCGTCGACAAGGGCAACACCGTCATCGTCATCGAGCACAACCTCGACGTCATCAAGAGCTCGGACTGGGTCATCGACCTCGGGCCCGAGGGTGGATCGGGAGGCGGCACGATCGTGGCGACCGGAACGCCCGAGCAGGTGGCGCGCGTGGACGAGAGCCACACCGGCGCCTTCCTCGCCGAGCTCCTCGAGACCGGTCGGACCGGAGCGCAGCGCAACACCGCCGAGCGCGAGCCGGAACTGGCCCGCGCGGGAGTGTGACCCGTGGCATCCCGAGAACGGATGTCGCAGCTGCCCTACCGACCCAAGGCGGGCGAGATCCCGACGAACCCAGGGGTCTACCGCTTCCGTGACGGCGAGGGCCGCGTGCTGTACGTCGGCAAGGCGAAGAACCTGCGGGCGCGGTTGTCGAACTACTTCGCGCCGCTGTACTCGCTGCACGAACGCACCCGGCGTATGGTCACGACGGCGACCTCGGTCGAGTGGACCGTCGTCCCCAGCGACGTCGATTCGCTGCAGCTGGAGTACATGTGGATCAAGGAGTTCGATCCGCCCTTCAACGTCCGTTACCGCGACGACAAGTCGTATCCGTTCATGGCGATCACCCTCGCCGACGAAGCGCCGCGCGTGATCGTGACGCGCAACGCCAAGATCCGCGGGGCCAAGTATTTCGGGCCGTACCCGAAGGTCTGGGCGGTGCACGACACGATCGACCTGATGATCAAGGTCTTCCCGATCCGCACGTGCAGCGACGCCTCGTACAAGAAGGCCATGCAGTCCGGCCGTCCCTGTTTCCCGGGGCAGATCGGCCGCTGCGGGGGACCGTGCTCGATGAAGGTCACGATCGCGGAGCATCGCGCGATGGTCGACGACTTCGTCGCCTTCATGTCCGGGGGAGACCAGCGCTTCACGAAAGCCCTCACCGCCCGGATGATGGAAGCCTCGGCCGCCATGGACTACGAGGCCGCTGCGCGCTACCGCGACAAGTTGCAGGCCATCGACGCGGTGCTCGGCAAGAGCGCGCTCGTGCTGGCCTCGGACACGGATGCCGACCTCTTCGGCATCGCCGAGGACGAGCTGGCCGCGACCGTGCAGCACTTCGTCGTGCGGGGCGGCCGCGTCCGAGGAGTGCGGGCGACCACGATCGAGAAAGAGATCGACATCTCCGGTGCCGATCTGGTCGATCAGGTGCTCCAGCGCACGTACGGCGACGCCGCCGCCGGTGACATCCCGCGGCAAGTGCTCGTGCCCGAGCTCCCCGACGACGCTGAACAGCTCGAGGCGTGGCTGCGCGAACGCCGCGGTCGTCCGGTGTCGCTGCAGGTGGCGCAGCGCGGGCCCAAGTCCGATCTGCTCAAGACGGCGACGCTCAATGCGCAACAGGCGCTCATGCTGCACAAGACGCGGCGAACGAGCGACTACGTCGCCCGTTCGCAGGCCCTCACCGACCTCCAGGAAGCCCTCGGACTGACCGAGGCGCCGTTGCGCATCGAGTGCTACGACGTGTCGCACCTCGCGGGCACCAATGTCGTGGCATCCATGGTCGTCTTCGAGGACGGTCTGCCCCGCAAAGACCAGTACCGCTCGTTCGGGGTCGCCGAGACCACCGACGACACCGATTCGATGTACCAGGTGCTCACGCGACGTCTGGCCTACCTCGACCGGCCTGAAGAGAACGAGCCCGAGACGATCGGCGGCGCCGTCCTCGCGGATGCCGAGAGCCCCGAGGCGACCGCCGACGGCGAGGTCGTGACGACCCGCAAGCGTCCGCGCTTCGCCTACCGTCCGCAGCTGCTCGTCGTCGATGGCGGTCAGCCCCAGGTCGCGGCGGCCGCTCGCGCCCTCGCCGACGCCGGACACGAAGAGATCGCCCTGTGCGGCATCGCCAAGCGCCTCGAAGAAGTGTGGCTGCCGGGGGAGGACTACCCCGTGATCCTGCCGCGCACGTCGGAGGCGCTGTACCTGCTGCAGCGGCTGCGCGACGAGGCGCACCGCTTCGCCATCACGCACCAGCGCAAGCGCCGCAAGCGCGACATCTCCAGCGTCCTGACCGAGGTGCCGGGGCTCGGCGATACGCGCATCAAGGCGCTGCTCCGACACTTCGGCTCGGTCTCGGCGCTGAAGAACGCCTCTCCCGAGGAGATCACCGCCCTTCCGGGCATCGGGCCGACCCTCGCCGAGGCCATTCACGCGCGCTTGTCTCGCTAGGCTGGGGGTCCCGACGAAAGGGCGATGATCATGCAGACGGCACGGGACGCGTCCGGCGAGGTGCTGATCGTCACGGGGATGTCGGGTGCGGGTCGTTCGACGGTCGCCAACGCCCTGGAAGACCTCGACTGGTACGTGGTCGACAACCTCCCTCCGCGGATGCTGCGACCGCTGCTCGACCTGACCGAGCGCGCTGGCGGAGCCGTTCCGCGGGTGGCAGTCGTGGTCGATGTGCGAGGGCGCGGTCTCTTCGGTGATCTTCCCGAGGCGATGCGCGCGCTGCAGGCCGCGCGACAGGTGCGGGTGGTCTTCCTGGATGCCTCCGACGCGGTGCTCGTGCGACGGTTCGAGGCGGTCCGGCGACCGCACCCGCTGCAGGGCGACGGCACGATCCTCGACGGTATCCGCCGCGAACGCGAGCGGCTGACGCCCGTGCGCGAGGCGGCGGACGTGGTGATCGACACCTCGGCGTTCAACGTGCACCAGCTGTCGCTGCAGACGGTGCAGCTCTTCGGCGAAGAAGGGGCCGCGCGGCACACCGTGACGCTGATGAGCTTCGGCTTCAAATACGGCCTCCCCACCGACGTCGACCTCGTCGCCGACATGCGATTCCTGCCCAACCCGTTCTGGAACGAGCAGCTCCGCCCGCTGACGGGCGAGGACCCCGCGGTGCGCGCGTACGTTCTCGAGCAGCAGGGGGCACGAGAGTTCCTCGACGCCTACGCCGCGGCGCTGCACCCCGTGCTGGAGGGCTATCAGCGCGAGAACAAACGGCACTCGGTCGTCGCGGTCGGCTGCACGGGCGGCAAGCACCGGTCGGTCGTCATGACGCGTGAGCTGGCCGCCCGGCTCGGCGACGTCCCCGGGGTGGCCGTCCGCGTGACTCACCGTGACCTCGGCCGCGAGTAGGCTGTACCCTCGTCCCCGCCGCCTCGACAGCCTCACCCGTGTTGTCGCAGGCGTTGCCCCATCGTCCTGAACCGAGGAGAACCGTGCCGCTGACCGCCGACGTGAAGGCCGAGCTCATCACCGTACGCGACCCGCGTCCGACGGCGCGTGTCGCCGAGCTCACGGCGATCCTGCGCTTCTCCGGGGGCCTGCACTCGATCGCGAACCGTGTCGCCGTCGAAGCGGAGCTGGATTCCGACATCCTCGCGCGCCGCGTCGCCCGCGACCTCATGGAGCTCTACGGCGTGCGGCCCGAACTGCACCACGTGCAGGGCTCGGGGGGACGTACGGGCGGCCACTTCGCCGTCCGCGTCATCGAGGCGGGCGAGACGCTCGCTCGCCAGACCGGTCTGCTCGACCAGCGCCGCCGCCCGGTGCGCGGTCTCCCCAACAAGCTCACCACCGGTTCGCGCCCCGATCTCAGCGCGATCTGGCGCGGTGCGTTCCTCGCCAGCGGCTCCCTGAGCGACCCGGGTCGCTCGGCTGCGCTGGAGATCTCCTGCCCGTCGTCGGAGGCCGCGATGGCGCTCGTGGGCGCCGGTCACCGCATCGGCATCCCGGCCAAGGCCCGTGAGGTGCGCGGGGTGCCGCGCGTCGTCGTGCGCGACGGCGAAGCCATCCGCGGGGCGCTGTACGAGATGGGCGCCCGCCGCACCGCGGGGGAGTGGGATCAGATGCGCCAGCGCCGCGAAGTGCGTGCCGGCGTGAACCGCCTCGTCAACTTCGACGACGCGAACCTGCGCCGCTCGGCACAGGCAGCGGTGGCCGCGTGCGCGCGCGTCGAGCGCGCCCTCGAGATCCTCGGCGACGAGGTCCCCGACCACCTGCAGCAGGCCGGCGAGCTGCGTCTGGCCCACCGCGACGCGAGCCTGGACGAGCTCGGTCACCACGCAGACCCGCCGCTGACCAAGGACGCCGTGGCCGGGCGCATCCGCCGCCTCCTGGCCATGGCCGACAAGAAGGCCGAGGCCGAGGGCATCCCGGGAACCGAGGCCGCGGTCCCGGTGGGTGCCGACGACTGACCCCCCCCGACGCTGATAACGGATGCCGAGCCCCTCGGCATCCGTTTTGCGTTACTGCGCGTCATTCGGGGAAGCAACCCCGTGGCCGGTGCGTTGGCCCTCGATAGGATGAACACGTCACCCTCGCTGCGCCGAGGTCTCGGTGCAGCGCCGATTCGGAAGTAGAGAACATGGCGAAGTACACGCTGCCCGAACTGCCCTACGACTACTCCGCGCTGGAGCCTCACATCAGCGCGACCATCATGGAGCTGCACCACAGCAAGCACCACCAGACGTACGTCAACGGCGCGAACACCACGCTCGACCTCCTCACCGAGGCGCGCGAGAAGGGCGATTTCGCGAACATCAACCGCCTGCAGAAGGACCTGGCCTTCAACCTCGGCGGACACACGAACCACTCGATCTTCTGGACGAACCTCTCGCCCAACGGTGGCGACAAGCCCACCGGTGACCTCGAGGCCGCGATCGACGACCAGTTCGGGTCGTTCGACGCCTTCCGCGGTCAGTTCACCGCCGCCGCGCTCGGCGTGCAGGGCTCCGGCTGGGCCGGCCTGTTCTGGGACTCGATCGGCGAGAACCTGATCATCCAGCAGTTCTTCGACCAGCAGGGTCAGATCGTCGCGGGCACCGTCCCGCTGCTCCTTCTCGACGTGTGGGAGCACGCTTACTACCTCGACTACAAGAACGTCCGCGCGGACTACGTCAAGGCGTTCTGGAACATCGCCAACTGGGCCGATGCGCAGGAGCGCTTCGCGGCCGCCCGTGAGAAGACGGCGGGTCTGCTGGTACTGTCGTAAACGGCGTGGGCGTCCCGGTGGACACCCCGCCGGGACGCCGTCGTCCTCCAGCGAATACCGCACTCTCGCGCTTCTCGCGCATGACTGATTCAGGAGAAATTCCGTGACCGTCAAGATCGGAATCAACGGCTTCGGCCGTATCGGACGCAACTACCTCCGCGCGGCTCTCGCGCAGGGCGCTGACCTTGAAATCGTGGCGGTGAACGACCTCACCGACAACAAGACCCTCGCCCACCTGCTGAAGTACGACTCCGTCGGCGGCGTGCTCGCCGAGGACGTCTCGTACACCGAAGACTCCATCACCGTCGGTGACAAGACCATCAAGGTCTTCGAAGAGCGCGACCCCGCGAACCTCCCCTGGGGCGAGCTCGGCGTCGACATCGTCATCGAGTCGACCGGTCGCTTCACCAAGGCCGAGGATGCCAAGAAGCACGTCGCGGGCGGTGCCAAGAAGGTGCTCATCTCCGCTCCCGCTACCGGTGACGACGCCACGATCGTCATGGGCGTGAACGAAGAGACCTACAACCCCGAGACCGACGTCATCATCTCGAACGCGTCGTGCACCACGAACTGCCTCGCCCCGCTGGCGAAGGTGTTCAACGACGCCTTCGGCATCGAGCGCGGCTTCATGATGACGGCGCACGCCTACACCGCCGACCAGAACCTGCAGGACGGCCCGCACAGCGACCTGCGTCGTGCGCGCGGCGCGGCGATCAACATCGTCCCCGCCTCGACCGGTGCCGCCAAGGCGATCGGCCTGGTGCTCCCCGAGCTGAACGGCAAGCTGAGCGGCTCGTCGTACCGCGTCCCGGTCCCCACCGGTTCCATCGTCGACCTCACGATCGTCACCCCCACCGAGGGCCTGACCGTCGACCAGGTCAACGAGGTCTACAAGAAGGCCGCTGCCGAGGGTCGCCTCAACGGCATCCTGCAGTACACCGAGGACCCGATCGTCTCGAGCGACATCCAGGGCAACCCGCACTCGTCGATCTTCGACGCCGAGCTGACCAACGTCAGCGGCAACCTCGTCAAGGTCTCGTCGTGGTACGACAACGAGTGGGGCTACTCGAACCGCCTCGTCGACCTGACCGAGTACGTCGCCGAGCGTCTCTGACACTCCATGCCTCTGCGCACCCTCGAATCGCTGGGGTCGCTGGCCGGCACGCGCGTCATCGTCCGTTGTGACCTGAACGTCCCCCTCAAGGACGGCGTCATCACGGACGATGGCCGCGTGCGCGCGTCGTTGCCGACCCTCAACGCCCTGATCAACGCCGGCGCGCGCGTCGTCGTCTGCTCCCACCTGGGGCGTCCCGACGGGTCTCCCGACCCGAAGTACTCGCTCGAGCCGGTCGCGCAGCGGCTGTCCGAGCTTCTCGGCCAGCCGGTCGCGTTCGCCCGCGACACGGTCGGCGAGTCCGCTCGTGACGCGGTGGCGTCGCTGGAAGACGGAGACGTCGCGGTCATCGAGAACCTCCGCTTCAACGCGGGGGAGACCTCGAAAGACGAGACCGAGCGCCAAGCGTTCGCCCGCCAGCTCGCCGAGCTGGGCGACGCGCTCGTCTCGGACGGCTTCGGTGTCGTGCACCGCAAGCAGGCCAGCGTCTACGATCTCGCGCAGATCGTGCCGTCGGCCGCGGGACTCCTCATCCAGAAGGAGCTCGAGGTCCTGGACCGCCTGACCGAGAACCCCGAGCGTCCTTACACGGTCGTGCTGGGCGGCTCGAAGGTCAGCGACAAGCTGGGCGTCATCGAGCACCTGCTGCCGCGCGTCGACAAGCTGCTCGTCGGTGGCGGCATGATGTTCACCTTCCTCGTCGCCGAAGGCAGCAAGGTCGGCGCGAGCCTGCTCGAGCAGGACCAGATCGACACCGTGAAGGGCTACCTCGCCACGGCGAAGGAGCGCGGCGTCGAGATCGTCCTCCCCGTGGATGCCGTCGTCGCGGCGTCGTTCTCGCCCGATGCCGAGCACGTCGTCGCCGACGCCGTCGCCCTCGAGGACACCCCGTTCGGTGCGTCCGGACTGGGCCTGGACATCGGGCCCCGCACGGCCGACTTGTTCGCCGACGCAATCCGCGACTCGCGCACGGTGTTCTGGAACGGGCCGATGGGCGTGTTCGAGATGGCCGCGTTCGCCGAGGGCACCAAGACGGTCGCGCAGGCGTTGACTGAGGTCGACGGCCTCAGCGTCGTCGGCGGAGGCGACTCGGCTGCGGCCGTGCGTCAGCTCGGCTTCGCGGACGACCAGTTCGGTCACATCTCCACCGGCGGCGGCGCCAGCCTGGAGTTCCTCGAAGGCAAGAAGCTCCCCGGACTGGAGGTCCTCGGATGGCAGTGAACAGAACTCCCCTCATCGCCGGCAACTGGAAGATGAACCTCGACCACCTGCAGGCGGTCGCGTTCGTCCAGAAGCTGCACTGGACGCTGAAGGAGGCCAAGCACGACAAGAGCAGTGTCGAGGTGGCGGTGTTCCCGCCCTTCACCGACCTGCGGACCGTGCAGACGCTCCTGGATGCCGACAAGATCGACTTCGCGCTCGGCGGTCAGGACCTCTCGGCCCATGACTCCGGTGCGTACACGGGCGAGATCTCGGGCCAGTTCCTGGCCAAGCTCGACGCGACCTACGTCATCATCGGACACTCCGAGCGTCGTCAGTTCCACAACGAGACCGACGAGGTCATCGCCGCCAAGACGCAGGCGGCCCTCCGCCACGGCTTGGTGCCGGTGATCTGTGTCGGTGAGACCTCGGAGGACCTCGAGAAGTTCGGCGCGAGCGCCGTCCCCGTGGGGCAGCTCGAGGTCGCGCTCGAGGGTGTGGCATCCGATGCCGACATCGTCGTGGCGTACGAGCCGGTCTGGGCCATCGGCTCCGGCCAGGCGGCGACCCCGGACCAGGCCCAGGAGGTCTGCGCGAAGCTGCGTGCCGTCGTGGCCGACAAGCTCGGCGCCGACGCGGCGGCCCGCACCCGGGTCCTCTACGGCGGTTCGGTGAAGTCCGGCAACATCGCTGGCTTCATGCGCGAGCCCGATGTCGACGGCGCGCTGGTGGGCGGTGCGAGCCTCGTCGTGGACGAGTTCGCGGCCATCATCCGTTACCAGAAGCACGTCGGAGTCTGACCGATACGGATGCCCGCGGCCCGGCGCCGCGGGCATCCGTATGTCCGCCCCGGCTCCCCGTATACTTGACGCTTGTGCGGTCGCTACCGACCGCCGCGAAAGGCTTTCGAAAGTGCAGATTCTCGAGTTCGTCCTGCAGGTGTTCCTGGGCGTGACCAGCCTCCTGCTGACCCTGCTCATCCTGCTCCACAAGGGGCGCGGAGGCGGTCTGTCCGACATGTTCGGTGGCGGTATGAGCTCGGCGATGGGCTCCTCCGGCCTGGCCGAGCGCAACCTCAACCGATTCACGATCGTGCTCGCGCTGGTGTGGTTCATCACCATTGTCGGTCTCGGTCTCCTCACCAAGTTCGCGGAGCTCTGACATGGCCACCGGTGGCAACGCCATCCGCGGCACGCGCGTCGGCGCGGGCCCGATGGGAGAACAGGACCACGGCTTCCACGCCGATCGCGTCGCCGTGTCGTACTGGGACGCCCTGGGCAACGAGACCGTCCGCTACTTCGCCGCGGGTATCCCCGACGACGAGATCCCCGAGACGATCGACTCGCCCCACTCCGGTCTCCCCGCCGGTCGCGACAAGAACAACCCCCCGGCGCTGTCCAAGACGGAGCCCTACAAGACCCACCTGGCCTATGTGAAAGAGCGCCGCACCGACGAAGAGGCGGCCTCGCTCCTCGACGACGCGCTGCAGCAGCTGCGCGAGCGCCGCGGTCAGTAAGACCTGCACAGATAAGAGACCGGATGCCGACGGCATCCGGTCTCTTTCTCGTTGCGGCGAATCAGTACTCGCGGTCGATGAGCTGCGGCGGCACCTGGTCGGCCGCGGCCTCGTCGACGAAGAAAGCCGTACGACGGCGACCCTTGGCTCCGGCCGCCGGGACGCTCTGGTAGCTCGCGCCGGCGAGGGCGAGGCCCAGGGCGGCGGCCTTGTCGGCGCCGGCGATGACCATCCAGACCCGCTTGGAGGAGTTGATGACCGGGCGCGTGAGCGAGATGCGCTCGGGCGGGGGCTTGGGGGAGTCGCGCACCGGAACGGTCGCCCGGTCGGTCACCGAGATCTCGGCCCGGTCCGGGAACAGCGACGCGATGTGCGCGTCCGGTCCGACGCCCAGGAAGCAGATGTCGAACGACGGCCAGGGTCCGGACTCACTGCGGTCGGACGGCGCGAACTGCGCCAGTTCGTCGGCGTAGGCGATGGCCGCGGCATCCAGGTCGAGACTGTCGTCCGTCGACGCGACGGAGTGGATGTTCTCGGCGGGGATGTCCAGACCGTCGAGCAGCGCGGTACGCGCCTGCTTCTCGTTGCGGTCGTCGGAGTCGCGGTGTACGAAGCGCTCGTCACCGAACCAGAAGTGCACGAGCGACCAGTCGATCTCGCTCATGCGGGGGTCGCGAGCGGCAGACCGCAGCACGGCGCCGCCCATCGTGCCGCCGGTCAAGCACACGTGCATGCGCTTGCCCTCGGCCACCCGCTTGACGATGCGGTTGACGAACCGGGTCGCGACATAGTCGGCGAGCGTCTCGGCATCCCGCTTGATGATCACCTGCTTGGCGGAGCCGTTCTCGGTCATCGGTCGCTCCGCTCGTCGAGAGTGCGCAGCAGTTGCGTGCACTGCGTCAGGACGCGTCCGTAGAGCACGTCGGGGTCGAGGCGGCGGAGCTCCTCAGCCAGGCACTCGCGCAGCGTGCGGCGGGGGAAGTCCAGCTCGTGCGTGGGCTGCCCGGGCTGCGTCAGCACCGCCACTCCGGGCGTCGGGCGCTCGAGCAACGTGTCGCCGCTCGCGCGGCTCAAGCGCACCGACTTGATACCGCCCGACCACTCGTCGGCGGGAAGGTAGCTGTAGACGACGGGCGCTTCGAGCTTGAGCCCGAGCCACGCCGCGAGCAGCGCCGTGGAGGGGGAGTCGCTCGAACCCGACACCTCGACGGAGGTCACCGGCTCGTACGGCGGCTGGTCGAGGACAGCGGCCAGCTGCTCGCGCCAGCGCGTGACGCGGGTCCACGCGAAGTCGGTGTCGCCCGGGGCGTAGTGCTCACCGAGGTGCGCGACCCACGCGGTGGGGTCGGGCTGCGACGACGCGTCGGTGATCCGGCGCTGGGCGATGCGGCCGATCGCCGACAGCGACGGGTCCGACGGCGCCTGGGCGGGCCACCACGCCACGACGGGCGCGTCGGGCAGCAGCAGGCCGGTCACCAGACTCTCGGCGTTCGAGGCGGCCGCGCCGTGGGCGCGCAGGACGACGACCTCGCTCGCGCCGGCGTCACCGCCCACGCGGATCTGGGCGTCCAGGCGCGGTTCTTCGCCCTCGTCGCCGAACAGCACCGCGATGACACGCATCGGGTGCTCGCGCGAGGCGTCGTTCGCGGCCTCGATCACTTCTTCTTCGGCCCCGTGGTGGGTCACGATGATGAGGGTCAGAACGCGTCCGAGCGCGACGGCGCCGCCCTCTTCGCGGACGCTCACGAGCTTCTTGGAGATCGCGCTGACGGTGGTGTCGGGC
This sequence comes from Microbacterium sp. Bi128, assembly GCF_918698205.1. Lineage (NCBI taxonomy): Bacteria > Bacillati > Actinomycetota > Actinomycetes > Micrococcales > Microbacteriaceae > Microbacterium > Microbacterium sp. Bi128. The sequence continues at coordinate 18,327 of NZ_CAKKMM010000015.1, forward strand.
AGTTCGATGATCACGGGCGCCTCCACGTGCGGCCATCGCGGGCGAGGAGCTCGTCGGCGGATGCCGGACCCCACGATCCCGGAGAGTACTGTTCCAGCGGTCCGCCCTCGGCAGCCCAGAACTCCTCGATCGGGTCGAGGATCTTCCAGCTGAGCTCGACCTCCTCGTGACGCGGGAACAGCGGCGGGTCGCCGAGCAGCACGTCGAGGATGAGGCGCTCGTAGGCCTCGGGGCTCGCTTCGGTGAAGGCGTGGCCGTACCCGAAGTCCATCGTCACGTCGCGCACCTGCGTGCCGTCACCGGGAACCTTGGAGCCGAACCGGATCGTGACGCCCTCGTCGGGCTGCACGCGGATGACGAGGGCGTTCTGCCCGAGCTCCTCGGTCTGGCTGCGGGAGAACAGCTGCTGCGGGGCGCGCTTGAAGACCACGGCCACCTCGGTGACGCGTCGGCCCAGACGCTTGCCGCTGCGCACGTAGAACGGCACTCCCGACCAACGACGCGTGTTGATCTCGAGCTTGATCGCGGCGTAGGTTTCGGTGACCGACTCCGGATTCATGCCGTCTTCCTCGAGGAAGCCGAGCACCTTCTCGCCGCCCTGCCACCCGCCGGCGTACTGCCCGCGCGCGGTGGCCTCGGCCAGGTTCTCGGGCAGACGCACCGCGGCGAGGACCTTCTCTTTCTCGGCACGCAGGTCGGCGGCGTTGAAGCTGATGGGCTCCTCCATCGCGGTGAGCGCGAGGAGCTGCAGGAGGTGGTTCTGGATGACGTCGCGCGCGGCGCCGATCCCGTCGTAGTACCCCGCGCGGCCGCCGACCCCGATGTCTTCCGCCATCGTGATCTGCACGTGGTCGACGTAGTTGCGGTTCCAGATCGGCTCGTACAGCTCGTTCGCGAAGCGCAGCGCGAGGATGTTCTGCACCGTCTCTTTGCCGAGGTAGTGGTCGATGCGGAAGATCGAGTCGGCGGGGAACGCGCTCTCCACGACCTCGTTCAGCTCGCGCGCCGAAGCGAGGTCGTGGCCGAACGGCTTCTCGATGACGACGCGGCGCCAGCCGGCGGTGTCCTCGGCGGAGTCACCGACGAGACCGGAGGCCTTCAGCTGGGTCGTGACGAGCGGGAAGGCCTTGGGCGGGATCGACAGGTAGTAGGCATGGTTTCCCATCGTGCCGCGCTCGGTGTCGAGCTTGTCGACGGTCTCCCGCAGGCGCTGGAACGCCTCGGGGTCGTCGAACTCGCCCTGGACGAAGCGGATACCCTCGAGCAGCTCCTGCCACGTCTCTTCGCGGAACTCGGTGCGCGCGTACTTCTGCACCGACTCGTGAACGACCTTGGCGAAGTCCTGGTCCTCCCAGTCGCGGCGGGCGAAGCCCACGAGCGCGAAACCGGGCGGGAGGAGTCCGCGATTGGCGAGGTCGTACACCGCCGGCATGAGCTTCTTGCGCGACAGGTCTCCGGTGACGCCGAAGATCACCAGCGCGCTGGGACCGGCGATCCGGTTCAGGCGGCGATCCTCGGGGTCGCGGAGGGGATTGTGACCGGGTGAGATCTCTACGACCATGCTGTTACTGCGCCGCCTCGAAGAGTGAGAGCACCTCGACCTGCGGGTCGGTGAGCGTGAGCGTGACGACGGGGCGGCCATGGCCGTCCGCCAGCACGCTCGCGTCGCCCGCGGCCTGTGCGTGGATGAGCTGTCCGAACGTGAACGGCCGACCCGGGATCTCGAGGTCGACATCGGTGCGTTCGGTGATCTGAAGGAAGACGCCGGTGGCGGGGCCGCCCTTGTGGTACTGACCGGTCGAGTGCAGGAATCGAGGTCCCCACCCGAACGTCGTGGGGCGACCGGAATCGGCCGCGACCAGTTCGCGCAGGCCCGCGAGCTGGGGCAGCTCGAGTCGGTTCACGTACGCCTGGATGGCGACGTAGCCGTCGGCCGGGACCGACGCCCAGAGCGCGTCCAGCACGCTCGCGAGCGTGCCACCGGATGCCAGGGCGGGGTCGGACACGCGCACCTCGACGCCGTCGAACACGAGCGCCGGAGCGGTCGGTGCCGGCTGCGCGTCCAGGAGAGCCCGTGCGGCGACCTTGGCCGCCTCGACGTCGGGCTGGTCGAACGGGTCGATGCCGAGCAGACGCCCGGCGATCGCCGTGGCGTACTCCCACACGACGAACTGCGCCCCCAGGGAACCGCTGACGAGCACTTCGCCCTCGTGACGGTCGAACAGGTGGAACGCGTCGGCGTGCTCGACGAATCGTACGACCTGCAGGTCGGCGGGCTTCGCCTCGATCTCGGGCGAGATCGGGAGCAGGACGACGGGCAGGATACCGGTGCCGTTCTTGCCCGTCGACTCCGCGATCAGCTGCTCGATCCAGTCCGGCAGACCCGGCAGGTGGCCGCCGTCGGTGACGAGGCCGAGCTTGTCACGCCGGTGTTCCCCGCCGCCCGCGATCGCCGCGGCGAGCACGAGGGCCGGGTTCTCGGGGGAGTCGATCGCGACCTCGAGGAGCGTGGCATCCGCTTCGTCGAGCAGGTCGTCGATGTCGACGCCCGCGAGACCGGCGGGCACCAGCCCGAACGCGGTGAGCGCGGAGTACCGTCCGCCGACGGTGGGGTCGGCCGTGAAGACGCGGTAGCCGTCGGCACGGGCCGATTCTTCGAGGGGCGAGCCCGGGTCGGTGACCACGACGATGCGCTCGGCCGGGTCGATGCCGAGGTCGCGGAACGCGGCCTCGAACGCCCGCTTGGCCGCATCGGTCTCGACCGTCGAACCGGACTTGCTCGAGACGACGAGCACCGTCTGGGCTAGGCCACCGGACTCGGCGTCGCCGTCGATCGCGGCGAGCACCTGACCGGGTGCCGTGGAGTCGAGGATCACCAGCGGCACTCCCGCGGACTGCGCGATGACCTCGGGCGCGAGCGAAGAGCCGCCCATGCCCGCGAGCACGACCCGGGTCACGCCCTGCGCGACGTAGGCGTCGCGCAGGGCGGTGATCTCGGGGACGAGCGGGCGCGAGACGGAGACCGCCTGCACCCACCCGAGCCGACGGGATGCCTCGTCCTCGGCCGCGGGGCCCCACAGCGTGGCATCCCCCGCCGTGACGCCGGACGCGACCAAGGAGCCGACCAGATCGGGCAGCTCCGAGTCGACGACCGCCTTGACGTGGCCGGTGACCTTGACGGCGAATGTCACTTCGCGGCCTGGGCGCTTCCGGCCTCGAGCGCGGTGGCGACGGTCTGCTGCAGTTCGTGCCACGAGGCGATGAACTTCTCGACGCCCTCGTCCTCGAGCACCTGGGTCGCGTCGGCGACGTCGACACCGGCGGCGGCCAGACGGTCGAACACCTCGTGCGCCTCGGCGTAGGCACCGGTGACGGTGTCGCCGGCGATCACGCCGTGGTCGAACGTCGCCTGCAGCGTCTTCTCGGGCATCGTGTTCACGGTGCCGGGGGCGACGAGCTCGGTGACGTAGAGCGTGTCGGGCAGAGCCGGGTCCTTGACGCCGGTCGAGGCCCACAGCGGACGCTGCACGGTCGCACCGGCGGCGAGGAGCTCCTTCGCGCGATCCTCGGCGAACTTCTGCTCGTACAGCTCGTACGCCAGGCGGGCGTTGGCGATGCCGGCCTTGCCCTTGAGCGCGGCGGCCTCGTCGGTTCCGATCGCGGCGAGACGCTTGTCGATCTCGGTGTCCACGCGCGAGACGAAGAACGAGGCGACCGACTGCAGGTTGGCGATGTCGTGCCCGGCGTCGCGCGCCTTCTCGACTCCGGCGAGGTACGCGTCGATGACCTCGGCGTAGCGCTCCAGGCTGAAGATCAGCGTGACGTTGACCGAGATGCCCGCGCCGATGACCTCGGTGATCGCGGGCAGGCCCGCCTTGGTGGCGGGGATCTTGATCAGGACGTTCTTGCGGTCCACGCGCGCGGCGAGGTCCTTGGCCTGCGCGACCGTCGCGTCGGTGTCGTGAGCGAGGTCGGGGGAGACCTCGATCGACACGCGTCCGTCGACGCCGCCCGTGGCTTCGAAGACCGGGAGGAAGATGTCGCACGCGTCGCGGACATCGTCGGTGGTGATCGAGAAGATCGCCTCGTCGACGCCGGCGTCCTGCGCGGCGAGCTCGCGGACCTGACCCTCGTACGCCTCGCCCTGGGACAGGGCACCGGCGAAGATCGTCGGGTTCGTGGTGACGCCCGAGACGTTGCGCTCGGCGATGAGTTCGGCGAGGTTGCCGGACTGGATGCGCTGACGCGACAGGTCGTCGAGCCAGATGCTGACGCCCTGAGCGGCGAGCTGTTGGGTGGGAGTGCTCATTGTTCTCGTTCTCCTGGGTTACTTCGCGGCGGCGATCGACTCGCGGGCGGCCTCGACGACGGCCTCGGCGGTGATACCGAACTTCTGGAACAGGGTCTTGTAGTCGGCCGACGCACCGAAGTGCTCGATCGCGACCGAGCGGCCGGCGTCGCCGACGATGCCGTGCCACGACAGCGCGGAGCCCGCCTCGACGGAGACGCGCGCCTTCACCGACGACGGCAGCACCGACTCGCGGTACTCGTCGTCCTGCTCGGCGAACCACTCCAGCGACGGAGCCGACACCACGCGGGCGTGCACGCCCTCGGCGGCGAGGGTCTCGCGCGCCTGGACGGCGAGCTGCACCTCGGAACCGGTCGCGATGAGGATGACGTCCGGCTCGCCGTTCCTGGCCTCGGCCAGGACGTACGCGCCCTTGACGGCGCCGGCGGCCGACGCGAACTCGTCGCCCGTGGCCTCGCCCTCGCCGCGCGGGAACACCGGGATGTTCTGGCGCGTGAGCGCGATGCCGGAGGGACCGGCGGTGCGGCGGAGCATCTCGAGCCACACGACCGACGTCTCGTTGGCATCCGCGGGACGGACGAGCGCGAAGTTGGGGATCGCGCGGAGAGTCGCGAGCTGCTCGATCGGCTGGTGCGTCGGACCGTCCTCGCCGAGGGCGACCGAGTCGTGCGTCCAGACGAAGATCGTCGGGATGTTCATCAGGGCGGCCAGACGCACCGGCGGGCGCATGTAGTCGCTGAAGATGAGGAACGTGCCGCCGAAGGGGCGCGTCGGGCCGTGCAGGACGATGCCGTTGAGGATCGCGCCCATCGCGTGCTCGCGGATGCCGAAGTGGAGCACGCGGCCGTAGGGGCTGCCCGTCCACTCGTGCGTCGACCACTCGGCGGGGATGAAGGACTTGGCATCCTTGATCGTGGTGAGGTTGGACTCGGCCAGGTCGGCCGAACCGCCCCACAGCTCGGGAAGCTCGGCGGCGAGGGCGTTGATGACGGTGCCCGAGGCGGCGCGCGTGGAGACGTCCTTGCCGGCCTCGAAGGCGGGCAGGGCGTCGGCGATGTCTGCGGGCAGCTCACGGGCCTGGAGACGGTCCCACAGCTGCTTGCGCTCGGGGTGGGCGGCGGCCCACGCGTCGAACTTCTGCTGCCATGCGGCCTTCTCGGCCTCGCCGCGCTCGACGAGCTGGCGAGTGTGGGCGAGGACGTCGTCGGCGACGGCGAAGTGCTGCTCGGGGTCGAAGCCCAGCACCTCTTTGGTCGCGCGCAGCTCATCGGCGCCGAGGGCGGAGCCGTGGATCTTGCCGGTGTTCTGCTTCTTCGGCGCCGGGTACCCGATGATGGTCCGCAGGGAGATGATGGAGGGCTTGCCGGTTTCGGCCTTCGCGGCGAGCAGTGCGGCATGCAGTTCCTGGACGTCTTCGACGTATTCGCCGGTCCGGGTCCAGTCGACCCGCTGGGTGTGCCAGCCGTAGGACTCGTAGCGCTGCGCGACGTCCTCGGTGAAGGCGACGTTGGTGTCGTCCTCGATCGAGATCTGGTTGGAGTCGTAGATCGCGATGAGGTTGCCCAGCTCCTGGTGGCCCGCGAGCGAGGAGGCCTCGCTGGTCACGCCCTCCTGGAGGTCGCCGTCACCGGCGATCACGTAGACGAAGTGGTCGAACGGGCTCTCGCCGGCCGGGGTCTCGGGGTCGAACAGGCCGCGCTCGTAGCGGGCGGCGTAGGCGAAACCGACGGAGGATGCCAGACCCTGACCGAGCGGTCCGGTCGTGATCTCGACGCCGTCGGTGTGGCCGTACTCGGGGTGGCCGGGAGTCAGGGAGCCCCACGTGCGCAGCGCCTCGAGGTCCTTCAGCTCGAGGCCGAAGCCGCCGAGGTAGAGCTGCACGTACTGGGTGAGCGAGGAGTGCCCCACCGAGAGGATGAAGCGGTCGCGTCCGGGCCAGTGGGTGTCGGCCGGGTCGTGGCGCAGGACGCGCTGGTACAGGAGGTACGCGGCCGGTGCCAGCGACATCGCCGTTCCGGGGTGTCCGTTGCCCACCTTCTCAACGGCATCCGCCGCCAGAATGCGCGCGGTGTCGACCGCCCGTCGATCGATCTCATCCCATTCGAAGTCCGACAACACGGTGCCTTTCTCGATCGTGTGCGCCCGGGTCACGATTCGACGCCGCACTCGTCGCCGTAGGAGCGGGAGTGGGGTGGGGGTCGGCGCGGGGCGCGCGTTCATCGCCAGCATAGCGAGATCGACGGCAGGCGTTGCCTCTCGTGACGGGGGTCGACAGCGGGCCGGAGGTGTGTTCCGGATGCCATAGAATCGAGGGGATACTCACGCTCTACCCCGGGGGACGATGGACATCTCGACGACGTCGCACGTCACTGCGACGACCGATCGCCGCTCCGTCGGACGCACCCTTCGGGCCTACGTGGCGCTGACCAAGCCCCGCGTGCTCGAGCTCCTGCTGGTCACGACGGTTCCGGTCATGATCCTGGCCGCACGCGGGCTGCCCGACCTGTGGCTGATCTTCGCCACCGTCATCGGCGGATCGCTGAGCGCGGGTTCGGCGGCGGCGTTCAACATGTACCTCGATCGTGACATCGACGCGCACATGCAGCGCACCGTCAACCGGCCGCTGGTCACCGGCGAGGTCTCGCCGCGCGGCGCGTTGACGTTCGCCTGGACGCTGGCCGCGGTCTCCACGGTGTGGCTGTGGGTGTTCACCAACCCGCTCGCCGCGGCTCTGTCGGCCGGTGCCATCTTCTTCTACGTCGTGATCTACACGATCATCCTCAAGCGCCGTACCGAGCAGAACATCGTGTGGGGCGGCATCGCGGGCTGCTTCCCGGTCCTCATCGGGTGGTCCGCCGTCACGGGTTCGCTGTCGTGGGCGCCGTTCATCCTCTTCGCGCTGGTGTTCCTGTGGACGCCCCCGCACTATTGGCCGCTGTCGATGAAGTACGCCGACCAGTACGACGAGGTCGACGTCCCCATGCTCGGGGCCACGCGCAGCGGTTCGCAGGTCGGCCTCCAGGTGATCCTCTACGCGTGGGCGACCGTCGCGTGTTCGCTGCTGCTGATCCCCGTGGCATCCATGGGTCTGGTGTACACCGTCTCGGCGCTCGTGTTCGGCGGGTGGTTCATCTACGAATCGCACCGTCTGTACTCCCGGGCCGTGCAGGGCGGGGAGCCCCGTCCGATGCGCGTGTTCCACGCCTCGATCACGTACCTCACGCTGCTGTTCGTCGCGATCGCGGTCGACCCGCTGCTGCCGTTCTGATCCCCTGAGATCGAACAGAACCGCCCGCCCCCGTTCGCGGGGGCGGGCGGTTCTCTTCTTTGCGGGGCGTGCGCTCAGCGACGTGTGGCGTCGTCCTCGGTGCCGTCGTTCGCGGCGGCCTGCGGCGGCGCGGGGGTGTCGGACGTGGTCTCGACGTCGGCGTCCTCGAGGGCGACGGGCGTCGCCGGGGCGGCGGCGGGAGCCGTGGTGGCCGCTGCCGCAGTGGTGAACGTCGCGGGAGACACCGCGCTCTCGGGAGCGGTCTCTTCGTCGTTGGTCCAATCGATCGCCTCGACCGAGACGTCGGGCTGCGGACGAGTGGTGACGACGGCCGCCACGGCGAGGGTGGCGACGATCCCGAGCGCACCGGCACCGAGCACGGCGGCGCCCACCGTCACCCACGACTGGGCGACATACACGGTCACGACCGTCGCGTTGGGGTCGTTGAGCACCGCCTGCATCGCGTCGATCCCCCGGAGGACGATCACGAGTCCGCCGATGACGGCGGCCAGGGAGCCGGCCACGAGCACCCAGAACGGGACGCTGGTGACGAGGCGGGGACGAGTCTGCATGGAATGAACTCCTTCGATTCCGGGCACGGTCGGCACCGGAGGGTCCACAGTCTCGCATGCGCCGGTACGCCGGCTCTGTGTCGCCGATGAATCGGCTATGAGCGCGCGGAGGTCAGCGTCGCGCGGCCGCCACCGCGTCGTCCTCGTTCGCCCGCGCCGGGGGCACGGACGTCTTGAGGCGGAGGACGACGACCGTCATGGTCGCGGCGGTGAGGGCGGCGAGCACCATGTGCACGCCCACGGCGAGTTCGGGCAGACCGTTGCGCGCCTGGTAGAGCCCGACGGCGATCTGGACGAGCTCGACCGCGAGGAGTGCCGTCGCCCACCGGCGGACCGGGAGGCGCAGTCGCCACGCGAGCACGACGAGGACGAGGGTCAACGCGAACAGCGCGTAGCCGGGCCAGGCGTGGACGTGCTCGAGCACCTCGGCGTCGAAGCCGTTGCGCTCCACGGCTGCGGCGTCGCCCGAGTGCGGCCCGGCGCCCGTTGTCAGGACTCCGAACACGACGGTGAGCGCGAGCACGCCCGTGGTGAGGTGCACGAGGCCCGCGAACCACGCCGGCACCGCGCGCTCACGCGGGCCGACGGGCAGGTACATCAGGGTCAGGAAGGCGGCGCACACCGTCACGAGGACGACGGATGCGATGTAGTGGAAGCCGACGATGAACGGGTTGAGCCCCGTCAGTACCGTGATCCCGCCGACGACGGCCTGGGCGACGATCCCGCCGAGCACGACGAGCGCGAGGACGAACATGCCGCGGCGCTCGCGGCGCATGCGCCACATGAGCACGACGACCGCCAGGGCCAGGATGCCCACGACCCCCGTCAGCGTGCGGTTGCCGAACTCGATGATCCCGTGGATGCCCATCTCGGGGGTGTTCACGAGCGAGTCGGGCGTGCAACGCGGCCAGGTGGGGCAACCGAGGCCCGAACCGGTCAGGCGCACCGCGCCGCCCGTGCCGATGATGAGCACTTCGGCCACGAACGACAGCCAGGCGAAAACACGGACGCGGCGATCGACGTCGGTCGGCAGCCAGTCGACGACGCGACGCAGGACGCGGGGGGACGAAGCGGTGGACATGCGCGCAGCCTCCTGGCGGCGGGGCGCTCGGGCTGCGGCGGCGGGTCTGCGCCGTGCCGGGAGCGGGTGTTGCCTGTAGAATCGAAGGGTCTTCGGGTGCAGCGCTCACGCGTCCCGCACCCCTGACAGTCTAGGCGCGCAGCCAGCGCCTTCGAGCGGGCCCACCAGCGGCATTCCTGTGACTCCGACCGGAGTCTGTCGCGGAATGCCGGGGCGGATGACACCGTTGAGGCCCGAGAAGGAGAGTGACCACCATGTCCGATGTACTCATCGACCGACCCGAGCTCGACAGCCTGGGGCAATACGAGTTCGGCTGGCACGACACGGATGCCGCAGGCGCGCTCGCGCAGCGCGGCATCAACGAAGACGTCGTGCGCGGCATCTCCGCCCTGAAGTCCGAGCCCGAATGGATGCTGAAGACCCGTCTCAAGGGCTACCAGCTCTTCGGCCGCAAGCCCATGCCCACGTGGGGCGCGGACCTGTCGGAGATCGACTTCGACAACATCAAGTACTTCGTGCGCTCGACCGAGAAGCAGGCGCAGTCGTGGGAGGACCTCCCCGAAGAGATCCGTAACACGTACGAGAAGCTCGGCATCCCCGAGGCCGAGCGTCAGCGTCTCGTCGCCGGCGTCGCCGCACAGTACGAGTCCGAGGTCGTCTACCACCAGATCCGCGAGGACCTGGAGCAGCAGGGCGTCATCTTCATGGACACCGACACGGCTCTGCGCGAGCACCCCGAGTTCTTCGAGGAGTACTTCGGCACCGTCATCCCCGCCGGTGACAACAAGTTCGCGGCGCTGAACACCGCGGTGTGGTCGGGCGGATCGTTCGTCTACGTCCCCAAGGGCGTCCACGTCGAGATCCCGCTCCAGGCGTACTTCCGCATCAACACCGAGAACATGGGCCAGTTCGAGCGGACCCTGATCATCGCCGACGAGGACAGCTACGTCCACTACATCGAGGGCTGCACGGCGCCGATCTACAAGAGCGACTCGCTGCACTCGGCCGTCGTCGAGATCATCGTGAAGAAGAACGCCCGCGTGCGCTACACCACGATCCAGAACTGGTCGAACAACGTCTACAACCTCGTCACCAAGCGCGCCGTCGCCCACGAGGGCGCGACCATGGAGTGGGTCGACGGCAACATCGGCTCCAAGGTGACGATGAAGTACCCGTCCATCTACCTCGTGGGCGAGCACGCCAAGGGCGAGACGCTCTCGGTCGCCTTCGCCGGCCCCGGTCAGCACCAGGATGCCGGCGCGAAGATGATCCACATGGCTCCGTACACGCAGTCCTCGATCGTCTCGAAGTCGATCGCCCGCGGTGGCGGACGCGCGGGGTACCGCGGCGAGGTGCGAGTGGATGCCAACGCCCACCACTCCGCCAACACCGTGCGCTGCGACGCGTTGCTCGTGGACACCATCTCCCGTTCGGACACGTACCCCGCGATCGATATCCGTGTCGACGACGTGCAGCTCGGACACGAGGCCACCGTCTCGAAGGTCAGCGAGGAGCAGCTGTTCTACCTGCAGTCGCGCGGCCTCCCCGAGGACGAAGCGATGGCGATGATCGTGCGCGGCTTCATCGAGCCGATCGCGCGCGAGCTGCCCATGGAGTACGCCCTCGAACTGAACAAGCTCATCGAGATGGGCATGGAAGGATCCGTCGGCTGATGACGACCGCGACCCAGACCCCCGCTGTCGCCGCGGAGGGTCACATCGACCCTGCCGCCCTCGTGGCATCCGTGGTTCCCGTGCAGACCCGGTCGGAGCGTCCGACCTCGTTCGACCCGGCCGATTTCGGCACCCCCAGCGGCCGTGAGGTCAACTGGAAGCTGAGCCCCGTCGACCGTCTGGCGCCGTTGTTCGTCGACGAGGCGGGGCCCGAGGGCGTCATCCGCGTCGAGGTCCACGCCCCGGACGCCGTCGAGCAGCTGCGGCTGCGGGACGGCGAGGCACCGCGTGGCGAGCACTTCCGTCCCGAGGACGTCACCGCCGCGCTCGCCTGGACTCACGAGCCCGAGGCCCCGCTGCTGCGGATCCCGGCGAACGGCGAGCTCGACGAGCCGATCGTCGTGCGTCTGACCGGCACGGGCGGCCTCGCGCACGCCCACGTCGTCATCGAGGCGCAGCCGAACTCGCGCGGCACGGTCGTGCTGCGTCACGAGGGCACGGCCCACCACGCGCAGAACGTCGAGAT
>NZ_CAKKMM010000016.1:0-28703 GCF_918698205.1 Microbacterium sp. Bi128
GGGCAGCGCGAGCGAGGTCACATCGGGCCGATGCGCGTCGGAGAGGAGGGCGAGCGCGCGGCGTTCGTCGCGGGCCGACACGACGAGCGTGAAGGCCGACCCGGCGTCGTCGTTGCGCTCACGCGCCTCGACCGCGGCGCGTCGCAGCGTCTCGGCGATGTCGGCTCGGGCATCGGCGTCCAGCCGATCGACGTCGCACAGGACGGCGAGGCGGGTCCGGCCGGCGACGGCGCGGGCGACCTCGTCGACGGCGGTTTCGGCGTCGTCCAGCAGCGCCACACCGACGCGGGAGCGCACGGCACCCGCGCGGTCGGGGAGGAGGAGCCCGTCGACGCGCAGGCGACCCTCGAGCGTCGACAGGCGGCCGGCGAGTGCGAGCAGCAGCGGGCGGGTGACGCGCGTCTCGCCGGTGACGAGCAGCGTTCCGCCGTAGCCGAGGCGCAGGTTCACGTCGGCGAACGCGGGTTCGGCGTTGTCGGAGGCCGGGGTCGCGCGCAGGTCGTCGGCGGCGATCGCGATGGCGGGTTCGCTCGGCCAGTCGGACAACCCCAGTTCGCGCTCGACGGCCTCACCCTCGACGTCGAGTTTCGGGAGCAGTCGGTCGAGCCAGCGCGGCATCCACCAGGCCTTCGCGCCCAGAAGGGCGAGCACGGCGGGGACCAGGGTCATGCGCACGAGGAACGCGTCGACGGCGACGCCGACAGCGAGGCCGAGGGCGATGGGTTTGAGGCTCGAATCGCCCTCGGGGACGAACGCGACGAACACCGAGAACATGATCACGGCCGCGGCCACGACCACACGCGCTGAGCCCACGAATCCGCTGCGGACGGCGCCGAGGGCCACTTCGCGCGGCGTGCGACCCTCGCGGTCGGCGTGCACGTAGTCCTCTCGCATACGCGAGACGAGGAACACCTGATAGTCCATCGCGAGGCCGAACAGCACACCCATCACGACGATCGGCATGAAGCTGATGATGGGGCCGACCTTGGCCACGTGGAGCGCGTCGGCGAACCACCCCCACTCGAACACCGCGGCCACGACGCCGAAGGACGAGGCGACCGACAGCAGGTAGCCGGCCGCGGCGGTCAGCGGCACCCAGATCGAGCGGAAGACGATCATGAGGAGGATCAGCGAGAGACCGACCACGAACACACCGAAGGGGAGGAGCGCCGCTCCCAGCTGATCGGAGATGTCGATCGTGACGGCGGTGTAGCCGGTCACCAGCAGCCGCACGCCGAACTCGTCGTACAAGCGGTCCTCGGCGGCGCGGAGCTCGCGCACGAGGTCGGCGGTGCGCGGGTCCTCGGGGCCGGTCTCGGGCACGATCTGCACGATGCCGGTGTCGGCGGTCTCGTTAGGGGTTGCCAGGGCCACCTCGGCGACGCCGGGGATCTTCGCGACCTCGTCGCCGATGTTCTGCATCAGGGTGAGCGGATCGTTGGAGGTCACGATCGTCCCGGTCATGATGAGCGGGCCGTTCGCGCCCGGGCCGAAGTACTCGTCGGTCAGTTCGTAGGCGGTGCGCGCTTCGTTGCCCGGGGACAGCTGGCCGGCGGTCGGGAGGGTGAGGGCGAGGCTGCCGGCGGGGATGGCGGCTACCCCGAGAAGTCCGATCACGGCCACGGACGTGACGACGGGATGCCGCGTCACCAGACCCACCCAGCGGCGGGCGGGGCCGTTGCGCGCGGCCCGGACCTTCTGGGCGGCGATCTTCTCTTCGCGGTCTGCGGCGGCGGCCGCGAGGGCGTCGGTGTCCTCCTGCGCCGTCATCCCCCGGCGCCGGCGCGCGCTCGTGCGCTTCTTCGCGAAGCCCCAGCCGACGACGCGCCCCTTCGCGAACCCGAGGAACGCGGGCGTCAGGGTCAGTCCGATGCACACTGCGATCGCGACGGCGACCGAGGCGGCCACGCCCATCGTGGTCAGGAACGGGATGCCGGCGAAGCTGAGGCCGATGAGCGCGATGAGCACGGTGATGCCGGCGAACACGACGGCGGATCCGGCCGTACCCGTGGCCCGCGCGGCGGATTCCTCGGGGTCCATCCCGCCGCGCACCTGGTCTTGATGTCGCGACACGATGAACAGGGCGTAGTCGATGCCGACCGCCAGCCCCAGCATCACCGCCAGCAGCGGGGTCGTGGAAGAGACGGTCGCGAAACCGGTGGCGATGAAAATGAGTGCGACCGAGAGCGCGACACCGAGGATCGCGGTGGCCAGCGGCATCCCGGCCACCAAGAGCGACCGGAACGTCAGCATGAGGACGATCGCGGCGATGACCACGCCGAGCGCTTCGGTGATGCTGGGCGCGGGGAGTTCGGTGGCGAAGAGCTGGCCGCCGAGCACGGTTTGCGACCCGGAAGGCAGGTCGGTGCCGAGCGTGGCGCTGAGCTCGCGCAGGCCGTCCTCGGTCGCGGTGGGAACGGCGGTGGACTCGCCGGAGAACTGGATGCGGATGATCGCCGCGCGGCCGTTGTCGGACACGCCGCCGGAGACCCGCTCGTCGAAGGGGTTCGTCACGGCCTCGACGAAATCGAGCTTCTGGATGTCGGAGACGGTCGTGCCGATGGCATCCTGATATCCCTGGTCGCGCACGCTCGTGCCGTCCGCGGAGACGACGACGATGTCGGCGCTGGCCCCGCTCACCTGCGGGAACGTGCGCGAGAGCATCTCGAGACCGGCTTGCGACTCGGTGCCGGGGATCGCGAAGGTGTTGTCGGTGCCCTTGGCGAACAGGGCGACTCCACCCCCGGCGAGGACGAGGATCAGCAGCCAGGCCGACAGGACGCGCCACGGGTGACGGAATGACCAGCGGCCCAGGGTGTACAGGAATGTGGACACGGTGGCTGCTCCCGGAAGTCGGCGGATGGTCGATACAGCACCGTATCGGATACAACAATGTATCGTAGTGACTCGGGGTGGGCATCAACCTGAGTCTCGCCCGTGAAGCCAGAGGGAGTCGCGGCATGACCGACACGGCACCGGCGCCGTCGCGTCGACGCGAGAACACCCGCACGCGCCTGATGGATGCCGCGGCCCAGATGTTCGCCGAAGAGGGCATCGACGCCTCATCGGTCGAGGCGATCTGCGAACGCGCCGGATTCACCCGTGGTGCCTTCTACTCCAACTTCGCGTCCAAGGAGGAGCTCTTCCTCGCCCTGTGCGAACGCTCCGCCGACACCACGCTGTCGGCGGTTCGCGAGCGCATCGAGTCGCTCGAGGTACGCGGCCTGGATGCCGACATGGAAGTGCGCAACCTCGTGCAGGAGGTGCTCGAGGTCGCCGGACACGATCGGCTGGACGTGCTGCTGGGCGCGGAGATCCGCGTGCAGGCGCTGCGCAACGCCGACTTCGCCGAGGCCTACCTCGCGCTGGACCGGGGACTGTCCGACAACGTCTCGCACCTCATCCGCGACGTCGCCCAAGCGCGCGGCCTCGCGCTGCGCGTGCCCCTCGACGAAGCGACGGATCTGCTCCTGTCGACGTGGGTGTCGGTATCGGAGCACGCGCTCATCACGCGAAGCGACCCCGACGGCGCACGCCGCGATCTCGCCCACCGGCTCTCGCACATCGTGGCGCTCATCCTCGAGTGATGTCCGCCTCCAGGATCCGGTAGCACCGCGCGAGCCGCTGCAGCCACCAGTCGCACCGATCGGCGGGAGCCTCGAGACGGTCGAGCCCGGACGTCGTCGGGAACGGACGCGTGACCGCGAGGGCGCCTGCCCGGGGGCGCAGGGGCTCGGCGACGACGTCGGCGGTGAACAGGGCGGCGGTGCCCAGCCCGCAGTCGTACTCCAGCTCGGGCAGCGCAGCGGCGAGGGCGAGCCCCATCGACAGGCCGATCGAGGTGTCCAGGGCGCTGGAGACCACGGCGGGCAGGCCTGCTTCCTCCACGATCGCGAGTGCCGCGCGCACGCCGCCCAGCGGCTGCGCCTTGATCACCAGCAGGTCGGCGGCGCCGGCCCGTGCCACGCGCAGCGGGTCGGCGGCCTTGCGCACGCTTTCGTCGGCGGCGATCGGGATGTCGAGGTAGCCGATGCGCTCGCGCAGCTCCGCGAGCTCCTCGACCTCGGCGCACGGCTGCTCCACGTATTCGAGGTCGAATCCGGCGAGGGCGTGGACGGCGCGCTCGGCCTCGTCGACGTTCCAGCCGCCGTTCGCGTCCACGCGCACGCGGCCCTCGGGGCCCATCGCCTCGCGCACCGCCCTCACCCGTGCCACGTCGTCGGCGAGCACCTGACCGGGCTCGGCGACCTTCACCTTGGCCGTGCGGCATCCGTCGTACCGGGCGAGCACCGCGGCGACCTCTGCCGCCGCGACGGCGGGCACGGTCGCATTGACGGGGATGCTCGCGCGCACCGCGGGGGGAGCGGGATACCATCCGAAGTCGATCGCGGCCGCCAGCCACGTCGCCGCCTCGGGGTCGTCGTACTCGACGAACGGGGAGAACTCCGTCCATCCCTCGGGGCCCTCGAAGACGACGGCCTCCCGGGTCCGGATGCCGCGGAAGCGGGTCGCGAGCGGGAGGGCGACGACCCGCGCCGTGGCGAGGACGTCGGAGAGAGGGGGGAGCGGGCTCATCGTCCCATCCTGGCCTCCGTCCGGGGCCCCGGGAATAGGCTGGGCCCATGCTCTTCGACACCCCGGTCCGGCTCGGCGTCCAGATCCAGCCGCAGCACGTGCAGTACTCCGACATCCGCGACGCCGTCCTCCGTCTGGAGGAGATGGGCGTGGACGTCCTGTTCAACTGGGACCACTTCTTCCCGCTCTACGGCGACCCCGACGGCGAGCACTTCGAGGCGTGGACGATGCTCGCCGCCTGGGCGGAGCAGACCGAGCGCGTGGAGTTCGGCGCCCTCGTCAATTGCAACAGCTACCGCGGCGCCGACCTGCAGGCCGACATGGCCCGCACGATCGACCACATCAGCAAGAAGGGCGGCGACACCGGCCGCTTCCTCTTCGGCACCGGCTCGGGCTGGTTCCAGCGCGACTACGACGAGTACGGCTACGACTTCGGCACCGCCGGCTCGCGACTGAACGCTCTCGCGAGCGACCTCGACCGCATCGTCGAGCGCTGGGGAAAGCTCAACCCCGCCCCCACGCGCAAGATCCCCGTCATGATCGGGGGCAAGGGCGAGCAGAAGACGCTCCGCATCGTCGCCCGGCACGCCGACATCTGGCACAGCTTCGTCACCCCCGACGAGCTGCCGCACAAGTTCGACGTCATCCAGCGGTGGGCCGAGACCGAGGAGCGCGACCTGTCCGGCCTCCTCGTCTCGAACGAGCTCAAGGACCGTGACGAGGACATGGCCGACGCCCTGTACGACGCCGGAACGCGTCTGTTCACCCTCGGCTTCTCGGGCCCGAACTGGGACTACTCGCTCATCGAGCGCTGGCTGGCCTGGCGCGACGCCAAGAACGCCTGAGTACGGTGACCGTCTCCGACATCTTCGACCCCGCCGAGTGGACCCTGGCGCCGGGCGCTGAGGCGTACACCGACATCACGGCGCACGTCACGCACGACGGCCGCATCGCGCGGATCGCCTTCGACCGGCCCGAGGTGCGCAACGCCTTCCGCCCCCACACGGTCGACGAGCTGCACCGGGCCCTCGACATCGCCCGGCAGGATCACCGCATCGGCGTCGTGCTGCTCACCGGCAACGGCCCGAGCCCGAAGGACGGCGGTTGGGCGTTCTGCTCCGGCGGCGACCAGCGCATCCGCGGACGAGACGGCTACAAGTACTCGGACGACGAGACCGCGGTCGCCGACCACGGCCGCGCGGGACGCTTGCACATCCTGGAGGTGCAGCGGCTGATCCGCTTCATGCCGAAGGTGGTCATCGCGGTCGTCCCCGGGTGGGCCGCGGGCGGTGGGCACTCGCTCAACGTGGTCTGCGATCTGTCCATCGCGAGCGCGGAGCATGCGCGTTTCAAGCAGACGGATGCCGATGTCGGCTCCTTCGACGCCGGCTACGGTTCCGCGTACTTCGCCCGCCAGATCGGGCAGAAGTTCGCCCGCGAGATCTTCTTCCTCGCGGAGGAGTACTCGGCCCAGCGCGCCTACGAGATGGGGGCGGTCAACCGGGTCGTGCCGCACGCCGATCTGGAGCGCGAGGCGCTGGCGATGGCACGGACGATCCTCACCAAGTCGCCTACCGCCGTGCGCATGCTGAAGTTCGCGTTCAACGCCGTCGACGACGGACTCGTCGGGCAGCAGATCTTCGCCGGAGAGGCCACACGTCTGGCCTACGGCACCGATGAGGCCGCCGAGGGCCGCGACTCGTTCCTCGAGAAGCGCGACCCCGACTGGTCCGACGTCCCGTGGCACTACTGAGCCCCGGGTGCCGCGGCCCGGTGCTCCCGTGAGGCTGGAGTCGGTGGCATCCGAGGATCCGCGCGACGTCCTGCGGGCGCTCCGACACGCGGTCCTCGGGGCCGGGCCCGCCGTGAGCCTCGGCGGGGGGACGGATCTGCCGGCCGAGGTGCCCGCCGGCACCGCCGTGGTCATCACGACGTCGGGGTCGACCGGGGTGCCCAAGTCCGTCGCGATCGGCCGCAACGCGCTCATCGCGAGCGCGTTCGCGACCGCCGCGCGGATCGGCGAAGGCGCGTGGCTGCTCGCGGTGCCGGCGACGTACGTAGCGGGCGTCCAGGTGCTGGTGCGGGCCTTGGCGGCCGGGCGCGAGCCCGCCGTGCTCTCCGGGGCCTTCCGCCCCGAACCCTTCGCGGCCGCGGCCCTGGGGATGGCCTCGTACGAGAACGGCTCCCGGGTGCCCACCTACACCTCGCTCGTGCCCGCGCAACTGCAGCGCCTGCTGGATGCGGCCGAGACCGACGCCGAGGTCGCCCGGGCGCTGCGGTCCTTCGAGCGCATCCTCATCGGCGGTCAGGCTCTGCCCGTCTCGCTGCGTGAACGCGCCGACGCCGTCGGGGCGCGGATCGTCCGCACCTACGGATCGACCGAGACGAGCGGCGGGTGCGCGTACGACGGCGTCCCCCTGGACGGCGTCGACCTCGCGATCGTCGACGGCGAGGTGCGCATCTCGGGACCGACCCTCGCCGACGGATACGTGGGGGATCCCGACCGCACCGAGGAGGTGTTCCCGAGGGATGCCGCCGGCGTCCGGTGGTACCGCACCGGGGACGGCGGCGAACTGGTCGACGGTGTCTTGAGGATCACGGGCCGTCTCGACAACGTCATCGTCTCGGGCGGCGTGAACGTCTCGCTCGACCGCGTCGAGGCCGCGGTGCGCGCGCTCCCCGGGATGGAGTCGGCGGTGGTCGTGCCCGTCGACGACGAGCGGTGGGGCCAGGGATCGGCGGTCGTGGTCGCCGGGGCGCCCGGCCTCGACGAGCAGGTGCTGCTCACCCGCGTGCGGGAGGCGGTCGCCGCGGCCGTCGGCGCGGTCGCCCGACCGGCACGCGTCATCACGATCGACGCGCTGCCGCTGCTGACCTCGGGCAAACCCGACCGGGCGGCCCTCCGGCGTCGGTTCGGCTCCACCAGGAATTAGGCTGTCCCTCCGTGGCAGCACAGTCTCGCAAGCGTTCGCGTCCCGCACCGAAACGACGTCCCGGCGGAAACCCCCAGAAGGCGCAGCGTCCCGCGCCGCGGGCAGCGACCCCCGCGACGGCGCGCGACTGGATCGCGGCCGCGCGGCTGCGCACGCTTCCGCTGGCGGTCACGCCCGTCCTCATCGGCACGGGGGCAGCGACACTCGTCGACGACCGCTTCCACTGGGTCATCGCCCTGGCGTGCCTCGCGCTGGCGTTCGCGCTGCAGATCGGCGTGAACTACGCCAACGACTACAGCGACGGCATCCGCGGGACCGACGACGTCCGTGTCGGACCGGGCCGGCTGACGGGCGGCAAGAAGGCGCGCCCGCGCACCGTGCTCATCGTGGCGCTGGCGTTCTTCGCCCTCGCCGCGGTCATCGGCCTCGCGCTCGTCATCCGCACCGGCCAGTGGTGGCTCATCGCGGTGGGGGCGGCGTGCATCGTCGCGGCCTGGTTCTACACCGGAGGTAAGCGCCCGTACGGCTACAACGCGCTCGGCGAAGTGTTCGTCTTCGTCTTCTTCGGACTCGTCGCGACCCTCGGCACCACGTGGCTCCAGGTGCAGTCGCTGCCGCAGGAGGCGTGGTTCGGCGCGGTGGCGGCGGGCCTGCTGGCCTGTGCCGTGCTGCTGGCGAACAACCTGCGCGACATCGACCAGGACCGTCTCGCGGGCAAGCGCACGCTCTCGGTGCTCATCGGCCGCCGGGCCACGCAAGTGCTGTTCACGCTGTTCGTGCTCGCCCCCTTCGGCATCGCGGTGTTCCTCGCCCTGGTGTATCCCGTCGCGTGGCTGACCCTGATCGCGATGCTCGGCGCACTGGCGGCGACCCTCATCGTGTGGACCTACCGTGCGCCGCGCGAACTCGTCACGGCCCTGCAGGTGACGAGCTTCACGTCGGTCGCGTACGGCGCCCTGCTCTTCTGGGCGTTCGTGGCATGAGCGGGCACCGGCCCGAGCGTTCAGCGGGCGGTGTCGGGCCGTTCGTCCCGCGTGCCGTCGACGGCGGCATCCTCGGCGTCGGCATCCGCCTCGGCCGCGGTGCGGCGGTTCGCCGCGCGCCGTGCCTCGCGGCGGTCGGCGAGGTCGCCGGTCACCTGGTCGAGGGGGCGGCGCAAGAACAGCAGCGACAGGCTCAGGCCGATCAGGGCGGCGAAGACCGCGGCGAGCCACGGCAGCTCGCGGAAGATCGGGAAGAGCAGCAGCACGCCCAGCGGCACCAGGAACGCCAGCAGACGCAGCACCGTGTAGACCAGGGCGGAACGGGCACGCATACCCCCACTCTACGACCGCCGCCTCGGGCCCCGGCGCCCGGCCCGTGTCCAGGCAGCACACGTAGAATCGGTGCATGGCACGCCTGCTGCTGATCCTGGCGCTCGTGGCGACCGCGTTCTGGGTCTACACGATCGTCGATTGCGCCGTCCAACCGGCCGCCCGCCACCGCGGGGTCAGCAAGCCCGCGTGGATGGTGATCGTCATCGTGCTGCCGGTGCTCGGTGGCATCCTGTGGTTCGTCATCGGTCGCGGCCGTGCGGGTCGCCCGCTGCTGCGCCGCGCCCCCGACGACGACCCCGAATTCCTCGGTGGCCTCTCCGCTCGCGCCCGCGCCGATCAGGACGAGCGGATCCGCCGGCTCGAAGAAGAGCTCGCGCAGCTCGATTCCGAGGCCGACGACCCGCGGGACACGCCCCCGGCGCCGGGCCCGAACACGGACGGCCCCGGCGGCAAGCCGGGCACGGACGACGACGGCCGCGGTCAGCGCGGCGCCGTCGGCTGACCGTGGCACCGACCGAACGGGGCGCCTCGGCCCCGGCCACCGACGCGGCCGCCGCCCTCCTGGCGGGCCTGGTTTCGCGCGGCGTGCGTCACCTCGTCGTCAGCCCCGGATCCCGCTCGCAGGCGCTCGCGCTCGTCGCCGCCGACCTCGAGCGAGCCGGTCTCGTGCGCCTGCACGTGCGCATCGACGAGCGCGTCGCCGGGTTCACCGCCCTCGGCATCGCTCGCGAGAGCGGGATGCCGGCCGCGGTGATCTGCACGTCGGGCACCGCCGTCGCCAACCTCCTTCCCGCCGTCCTCGAGGCGCACCACGCCGGCGTCCCGCTCCTGGTCCTCACCGCGGACCGCCCGCCCGAGCTGCGGGGCATCGGCGCGAATCAGACGACGCGGCAGCCGGGCCTGTTCCGCGCGGCCGTCCGGTACGAGGCCGATCTCCCGGTCCCCGAGAAGGTGGATCCGGATGCCACGGCGGAACAGACCGCCGATTTCGACGCCGTCGCCGCGACGGCGCTCGCCGCGGCTCTGGGTGAAGGCACCCGCGCCGCCGGTCCGGTGCACCTGAACATCCCCCTCCGCGAGCCGCTCGCGGGCGCCGCGCCCGACTGGCTTGTCGCCCGGGCCACGCGACCGGACCCCGCGGATGCCGTCGCCGAGGGCGAGGCATCCGGGGCCCTTTACCAGGGCGGGGGCGGGATCGGCATCGCCGACGTGCCGCCCGAGCCCGAAGCCGCCTTCGCCCTCGTCCCGGGGCCGCGGACCGTCGTCGTCGCCGGAGCGGATGCCGGGCCCGCCGCCGAAGACCTCGCCCACCACGGCGGTTTCCCCCTCATCGCCGAGATCGTCAGCGGGGCGCGCTTCGGTCGGCACGTCGTCCATTCGTACCGCGCCCTGCTCCGCGACCCGGGGCTGGGCGACCGCATCGAGCGCGTCGTCGTCTTCGGCCACCCCACCCTCAGTCGTGAGGTCACGCACCTCCTCGGTCGCGACGATGTCGAGGTGATCGCGGTGCGCGGTCCAGGCGAGCCGGTCAACCTCAACGGTGCGACGCACGCGGTCGACGCGGTCCGGGCGACGGGCGAGGCCGACCGGGTGTGGCTGGGGGAGTGGATGCGCGCGTCGCGCGCCGCCGCGGTCGACCTGACCCCGCCCGCCCCCGATGCGGACGGGCTGTCGTCCGCGGTGCCGCACGAGCGACTGGGCGCCATCAACGCCGAGGTCGAGGTCATGCGGGCCCCCGTCGATCGGGCGGCCCTCGTGGACGCGCTGTGGCGGGCGACGTGGCCGCACGACCGGCTCGTGTTCGGTTCGTCGCGGCTCGTGCGGGTCGCCGACGACGTCCTCGGCGGCAAGAAGGTCGCGGTGCACGCCAACCGCGGGCTCGCCGGCATCGACGGCACGATCGCGACCGCGACCGGGGTGGCCCTGGCCAGCCAGGACGGCGAGCGTCCCGGCGTCACGCGCGTCCTGTTGGGCGACCTGGCGTTCCTGCACGACGTCGGCGCGCTGCTCCTCCCGTCCGGTGAGCACGAGCCCCGCCTGCAGGTGATCGTCGGCAATGACGGGGGCGGCACCATCTTCGACGGGCTCGAGGTCGCCGCCGTGGCCGGCGACGACGCGATGCGCCGCGTGCAGTACACCCCCCAGAACGCCCGGCTCGAGCAGCTCGCGCTCGCCTACGGGTGGGAGTATCGCCGCGTGACCACGCGGGTCGCGCTCGACCAGGCGCTCACCGCGCCCGCGGGTGGACGACAGCTCATCGAAGTGCCGCTCGAGCGCTGAGCCGGGGGCCGTCAACCTCTGGCGCGGCACGCTCCCACCCGCCACGATGTGACGATGAGTACGCCGAACCGCTGGTCCACGCCCGTCGCCGACGCCCTCCGCGTCGCGCCGGGATTCCGTCTCGCCGACATCGACACCCGGTCGACCCCGGGGTACGACGGCGACAAGGAGCACGGAAAGGCCGACCTCGATGCCGGCGTCGAGCCGCTGTCCGACCTGCAGGAACGTCTCTTCGCGCAGAGCATCGCCGGAACGGCCACCGGATCGGTGCTGCTGGTGCTGCAGGCGATGGACACCGCGGGCAAGGGCGGCATCGTCAAGCACGTCGTCGGTTCCGTCGACCCGCAGGGGGTCGAGCTCGCCTCGTTCAAGAAGCCCACGGCCGAAGAACTGTCGCACGACTTCCTCTGGCGCATCCGCACGCGCCTCCCGGATGCCGGTCGCCTCGGTGTCTTCGATCGATCGCACTACGAGGACGTGCTGATCGGGCGCGTGCGCGAACTGGCGCCCGCCGACGAGATCGAGCGCCGCTACGGCGCGATCGCGGCCTTCGAAGCCGAGGCCGCCGAGCTCGGCATCCGGGTGGTGAAAGTCATGCTGCACATCTCGAAGGAGGAGCAGCGCGACCGTCTGGCCGCACGCCTGGACCGCCCGGACAAGCACTGGAAGTACAACCCGTCCGACGTCGACGAGCGCGCCCTCTGGGACGACTACATGGATGCCTACCAGGTCGCGATCGAGCGCACCTCCACGCCTCTGTCGCCCTGGCACGTCGTCCCCGCCGACCGCAAGTGGTACGCGCGCCTCGCCGTCCAGCAGCTGCTCATCGGCGCTCTCGCCGACATCGACCCGCAGTGGCCCGCGGCCGATTACGACATCGCGACCGAGAAGCAGCGCCTCGCGGCATCCTGAGTCCTACGCGAGCGCCTCGACGATGGGCCGGAACTTCACGCGTGTCTCGAGCAGCTCCGACTCGGGCACGCTGTCGGCGACGATCCCCGCGCCGGCGTAGGCGGTGATCGGGGCGGTCGGAGACGACGGCGCGGCGGGATCGATCTGCGCGCACCGCAGGGCGATGGCCCACTCGCCGTCACCGGAGGCTCCGATCCAGCCGACGGCTCCGGCGTAGCGGCCGCGGTCGAACGGCTCCAGGCGTCGGATGACTTCCATCGCGGTCGCAGTCGGAGTGCCGGCCACGGCCGCGGTGGGGTGCAGGACGGCGACGAGATCGAGCGAGGATGCCGCTTCGGACAGCTCTCCCTCGACGTCGGTGGCCAAGTGCCAGACGTTGGGGAGCTTCAGGGTGAAGGGCTGTTCGGCGGCGGCGAGTGCCGACGTGTGCGGGCGGAGGGCCGCCAGGACGCTCTGCACGGCGAAGCGGTGCTCCTCCTGGTCCTTCGCGCTCTCGGTCAGTGCGAGCGCGGCGGCGACGTCGCTGTCGGCGTCGCCGCCGCGCGCGGTCGTCCCGGCGAGCACCCGGGCGGTGACCGTGCCCCGGGACACGGTGACGAGGGTCTCGGGGCTCGCGCCGATCAGGCCGTCGACGGCGAACACCCAGCAGTCGGGGTACCCCTCCAGCAGCGACCGCGCGAGACGGCGCCGATCGGATCCGGCGGGGACCGTGCCAACGATGTCGCGGGCGAGCACGACCTTGCCCACTTCTCCGGCGCGCACCGCCTCGACCGCCTGGCGGACGGCATCCTGGTACTTCTCGGCGGTCTGGCGGCCGGGTCCGAGCGTGGCCGACCAGTGCGGGCCGAAGGGGGAGCGCGGGGGCAGTTCGGGCTCGGGCTCGTCGGGAGTGTCGGCGAACGCGAGACGCGTCACCCACGCGCGACCGCTGTGGCGACCGACGACCGTCCCGGGCACGCGCAACACGCTCTCGCGCTCCGATCGCGGGTCGAACACGAATGAGCCGAACGCGATGAGCCCGGTACCGGGGAGCCCGACGGGGTCGTCGATCTCGGCCGCGGCCGCGATCCGGCGCCAGCGATCGGCGATCGTGGCGTCGCCGGGCTGGGCTCCGGCGTACCGCAGCGTGAGCAGATCACCGAAGCCGGCGAGGGATTCTCCGCGACGGCTCCAGAAGAGGGGATCGTACCCGGTGGTGTAGTCGAGGACATCCTCCATGGGAGGCAGCTCGCGCGTGATCACACGCAGACGCGGGACGAGGTCATCCGCCGGTTCCTGCACCTTCCCAGAGTAGACCGCGACTTAGACTCGCGGCATGACCTCCCGCCCCGCACCCGGTACCCGGCTCGTGTTCCGCTGGCGGAAGTGGGACGGCTCGCCGCACTGGGAGCAGGACTCCGTCTACCTCGGCTCCGACGTGTGGGGCGACTGGTTCGGCCAGCAGGTGGGGTGGCGCAGTGTCCGCCCGGGCCGGGAGTTCGTATGCCGCGAACCGAACGTCACCCTCGTCCCCGCGAGCGGCGACTGGGCCTTCACGCACAACGCCGCGCCCCACCCGGTCGCGGTGTACATCGACCTGGCGTGGGACGCCGGCTTCGACGAGGACGGCGCACCCACCGGCGTCGACATGGATCTCGACGTCGTCCGCCGCACGGACGAACGCGGCACCTGGATCGACGACCGCGACGAGTGGGACGACCACCGCGTGCGGTACGGCTATCCCGCCGACATCGTCGCGCACTTGGAGTCCGTGGCCGTCGACCTCGAGCGTCGAGTGCGCGCGGGCGACGCTCCCTTCTCGGATGCCGTGACCGGGCCGTGGCTGCAGCGTCTCGCCGACCTCGCGCTCACCGGGGACGTCGAGCCGGACCGCGCCTAGACTCGACGGGTGAGCAGCGACCCCAACCGCGCCGATCTCGGCAAAGATCCGCAGCGTGTCAGCGGCATGTTCGACCAGGTCGCCGCGGCCTACGACCGCACCAACTCGGTGCTGAGCCTGGGCAACGACCGTTTCTGGCGCGTCGCGACCCTCAAGGCCGTCGCTCCGCAGCGGGGCGAGCGGATCCTCGACCTCGCCGCCGGGACGGGGACGTCGTCGATGGCGTTCGTCCCCAGCGGTGCGCACGTCGTGGCCGCAGACTTCTCGCGCGGCATGATCGCCGAAGGTCAGCGCCGCCACGGCGACGTCCCGAACCTCGAGTTCGTGCAGGCGGATGCCACCGACCTGCCGTTCGCGGACGGCGAGTTCGACGCGGTGACGATGTCGTTCGGGCTGCGCAACGTCAACGACCCGCGTCGCGCGCTGCGGGAGCTGCGTCGGGTGACGCGGCCCGGGGGGCGGATCGTGGTGTGCGAGTTCTCGCATCCGCCGTCCCGCGCTTTCAACGGCCTCTACCGCTTCTACAACGGCCGGGTGCTGCCCACCGTCGCGAAGGTCGTGAGCTCGAACGCCGAAGCGTACGACTACCTCAATGAGTCCATCCGCGACTGGCCGAACCAGCCGACGCTGGCAGCGTGGATGCGCGACGCCGGGTGGGCCGACGTCGCCTACCGCAATCTCACTTTCGGCATCGTGGCCCTCCACCGCGGCATCAACCCGGGCGCCTGACGGCGACCGATGAGCGTCCTGTCAATCGTCGAGATACCGGCGGCGGCCCCTGACCGCGCCAGGATAGGCTGAAACCGTGACCCCGAGACCGCCCGCGGCCGGCACCCGCCTGTCGGGCAAGCTGGGCCTGAGTGACCGCATCTTCGGCGGGCTGCGCGCGCGCACCCTGCTGTCTACCGTCGAGGCCGGTCTCGACCTGGTCGAGAGCACCCTCGAGCGCGAGGTGCGCAGCGCCGACAAGCTCGCGGACGTCACCGCCCGCTACCTGTACGAGGCCGGCGGCAAGCGCGTGCGCCCGATGCTCGCGATCCTCACGGCGCAGCTGGGTCGGGGCACCACTCCCGAGGTCGTCGAGGTGGCCACGGCCCTCGAGTTGACGCACCTCGGCTCGCTGTATCACGACGACGTCATGGACGGCGCCGACAAGCGTCGGGGCGTCCCCAGCGCACAGACGGTATGGGGCAACAACATCGCCATCCTCACCGGCGACTTGCTCTTCTCTCGCGCGAGCCAGCTCATGGCTCGGCGCGGCGAACGGGCCATCCAGCTGCAGGCCGACACGTTCGAGCGGCTCGTGCTGGGGCAGATGCACGAGACGGTCGGCCCGCAAGAGGGCGACGAGCCGGTGGAGTTCTACCTCCGGGTGCTCGCCGACAAGACCGGCTCCCTCATCGCCGCGGCCGCCCAGTCGGGCGTGATCTACTCGGGCGCTCCCGAGGAGTTCGAGGCCCCGATGGTCGTCTTCGGTGAGAAGGCGGGCGTGGCCTTCCAGCTGCTCGACGACGTCATCGACCTCTCGCCGGATCCGTCCGAGACCGGCAAGGTGCCGGGCACCGACCTGCGCGCCGGTGTGCCGACCATGCCGTATCTGCTGCTCGGCCACCGCACCGATCAGGCCTCCGCCGACCTGCGCGCGCGCATCGACGAGGGCCAGGACCGCATCGCCGCGGGCGCCGACCCCGCGATCCTCGACGACGCGCTCACCGAGCTGCGCGAGCACGAGACCACGCGCGAGACGCTCGACTTGGCCCACCGGTGGTCGCAGGACGCGATCGACGCGCTCGCACCGCTGCCGGACGGCGCCGTCCGCGAGGCCCTGACGCGGTTCGCCCGCGCCGTGGCCGACCGTTCCGCCTGACCCATCTCCACCCCCCCCGATCACGATCGAGAGGACCTCCATGACGAAGCTGCGCCTTGCCATCGTCGGCGCCGGCCCCGCCGGCATCTACGCCGCCGACATCCTGTTGAAGACGGAGCGCCAGTTCGACGTGTCGATCGACCTGTTCGAGCAGCTCCCCGCCCCCTACGGTCTCGTCCGGTACGGGGTGGCCCCCGACCACCCGCGCATCAAGGGCGTCATCACGGCCCTGCGCGAGGTGCTCGACCGCGGCGACATCCGTATCTTCGGCAACGTGCGCTTCGGCGAGGACATCACCCTCAACGACCTCAAGCAGCACTACAACGCCGTCATCTTCGCCACCGGTGCGATCCGCGACGCCGACCTGGACATCCCCGGCATCGACGCCCACGGCTCGTACGGCGCCGCGGACTTCGTCAGCTGGTTCGATGGACACCCCGACGTGCCGCGCGAGTGGCCGCTGGAGGCCGAGTCCGTCGCCGTCATCGGCAACGGCAACGTCGCCCTCGACATCACGCGCATGCTCGCCAAGCACGCCGACGACCTGCTGCCCACCGAGGTTCCCGACAACGTCTACCAGGGACTCAAGGCCTCGCCGGTCACCGATGTGCACGTGTTCGGTCGCCGCGGGCCCGCCCAGGTCAAGTTCACCCCGCTCGAGCTGCGCGAGCTCGGCGAGCTGCGCGACGTCGACATGGTCGTGTACGACGAGGACTTCGATTACGACGACGCCTCCCGCGCCGCGATCGAGACGAACAAGCAGGTCAAGGTCATCGACCGCGTCCTGCAGCAGTGGCGCACGCGCCCGGGCGTGAACAACGCCGGGGGAGAAGCCTCGCGCCGTCTGCACCTGCACTTCTGGGCCAAGCCCCTCGAAGTCGTCACGGATGCCGAGGGTCGCGTGGCGGCGCTTCGGTACGAGCGCACGAAGCCCGACGCCGAGGGTGGCGTCGTCGGCACCGGCGAGATCCGCGAGGTGCCCATCCAGGCGATCTACCGCGCCGTCGGCTACTTCGGTTCGCCCCTGACGGACGTGCCCTTCGACGAGCGCCACGGCGTGATCCCCAACCAGGAGGGCCAGGTCATGGCATCCGACTCGAACGAGCGGATGCCGGGCCTGTACGCGACTGGGTGGATCAAGCGCGGCCCGGTGGGACTCATCGGCCACACCAAATCGGATGCCATGGAGACCGTGCGCCACGTCATCAACGACCAGGGCGAGTGGTGGCAGCCGGCGCACCCCGAGGAGGAGGCCATCCCGGCGCTCCTGGCCGAGCGCGGTGTGCGCTGGACCGATCTCGAAGGCTGGCATCGCCTCGACGAGCACGAGGTCGCGCTCGGCGCACCGCACGAGCGTGCGCGCATCAAGGTCGTCCCGCGCGACGAGATGATCCGGATCTCGCGCGGCGAGTAGCCCCGCCCCCCAGAACCGCCCCGTCCCACGACGGGGCGGTTCTGCGTTCCGCCCGCGCGAATAACATCCGCCCACGCCCCGGGCAACCCTCGTGCCGGGATTTCACCCCCATCGGCAGGATGGACCTCACGACGCCGGGCAGTACGGCCCGCGCACCGAGGCGAGGGGGCCGGATGCGAACGGTGAGACGGATCGTGGCCGGGGCGTCGGCCCTCGCCCTGGCGGGCACGCTGGGAGCGTGCTCGGCCGGCGACGTGGTGCCCACGCTCACGTGGTACATCAACCCCGACGACGGCGGTCAAGCCGAGATCGCGGCATCCTGCACCGAGGCGGCGAACGGGGCGTACCGCATCGAGACCTCGCTCCTGCCACGTGATGCGGCTTCGCAGCGCGAGCAGCTCGCCCGACGCCTCGCCGCGAGCGACCGCTCGCTGGACATCATGAGCCTGGACCCGCCGTTCATCCCCGAGCTCGCCGAACCCGGGTTCCTCGCCCCGGTCCCCGAAGAGCTGCAGAACACCGACGGCGTCGTGCAGGGCGCGGTGCAGTCGGCGAGTTGGAACGACGAACTGGTGACGGTGCCCTTCTGGGCGAACACGCAACTCCTCTGGTACCGGAAGTCGGTGGCCGAGGCGGCGGGCCTGGACATGACCCAACCGGTCACGTGGGATCAGATCATCCAGGTCGCCGAGGACCAGAACACGCAGCTGGGCGTCCAGGGCGCGCTCGCCGAGTCCCTGACGGTGTGGATCAACGCGCTGGTCGCTTCGGCCGGCGGGAAGATCCTCGAGGATCCGGACGCGAAGCCCGACGAGATGCAGCTCGGCCTCGACACGGACGCCGGCAGGAAAGCGGCCGACATCATCGCCCGGATCGGCTCGTCCGGCCTCGCCGGGTCGGGTCTTCCCACCGCCGACGAGAACGCGAGCATGAACCTCTTCCAGGGGGACGACGGCTCGTTCATGGTCAACTGGCCCTTCGTCTACCCCGCGATGCAGGGCGCGGCTCCCGAGGTCGTCGACGACCTCGGCTGGGCCGTCTACCCCCGAGTGGATGCCGGGACCCCGGCGGCCCCGCCGGTGGGTGGCATCAACCTCGGTGTCGGCGCGTACAGCGCGCACACCGACCTGGCCTGGCAGGCGGTGGCGTGCATCGTCAGCCCCGAGAACCAGGCCCAGTACTTCGTCACCAACGGCAACCCGCCCTCGAACACCGCGGCCTACGACGACCCGCAGGTGCAGGAGAAGTTCCCGATGGCCGACACGATCCGCGAGTCGCTCGACCTCGGCGCGCCGCGGCCCCAGACGCCGTACTACAACGAGATCTCGATCGGGCTGCAGCGCACCTGGCATCCGCCGACCGCGGTGAACCCGGACACGACGCCGCAGACCTCGACCGATTTCATCCTCGCGGTGCTCAGAGGGGAGCGACTGCTGTGAGCCAGACTCTCGCCCGCGCCGAACGGCGCGACGCGGCATCCGAACCGGAGAAGCCGCACAAGAAGCGGCGATCCGACCGCGCCCGTGCCGAGGTCCGCCTCGGGTGGATGCTCGCGGGCCCCGCGTTCGGGATCATGCTGCTGGTCACGCTGTACCCGATCGTGCAGGCGCTGTGGGATTCGCTGTTCAGCCTGCGCTTGACCGCCCCCGGTGATCGCGAGTTCATCTGGTTCCGCAACTACCAGGTGATCCTCGGCGACCCGGCGTTCTGGCAGTCGATGGGGGTCACCCTCTTCATCACGGTCGTCACGGTGGCGCTGGAGCTGGTCATCGGGTTCGGGTTCGCCCTCGTGATGCACCGGGCCATCAAGAAGCTCCGGGGCTTCGCCCGCACCGCGATCCTCGTGCCGTACGGCATCATCACGGTGGTCTCGGCGTTCGCGTTCTTCTACGCGTTCGACATCAACTCCGGCGGCTACGTCAACAACTGGCTCGCGTGGATCCCCGGGTTCGACGAGAACCTCAACTGGTTCGCGTACCAGGGCACATCGTTGACGGTGATCATCCTGTCCGAGGTATGGAAGACCACGCCGTTCATCTCGCTGCTCCTGCTCTCCGGCCTCGCCCAGGTGCCGGGCGATCTGGAGGAGGCCGCGAAGGTCGACGGAGCGACCGCGTGGGAGGTGCTGCGCCGCGTGATCCTGCCGAACATGAAGGCCGCGATCATGGTCGCGGTGCTGTTCCGCACGCTCGAGGCGTTCCGCATCTTCGACAACATCTTCATCATGACCGCCGGTGCCAATGACACCGAGGCGCTGTCTCTCCTGGCGTACAACACCTCGATCGGGCGGTTGGAGATCGGTCTCGGATCGGCCATCTCGGTGCTGCTCTTCCTCAGCGTCCTGATCATCGCGGGCATCTTCATCAAGGGCTTCAAAGTGGACCTGTCGGCGGGAAGGAACTCCTGATGCGCGCGATGACCTGGCCCCAACGGATCCTGTGGCTCGCGATCATCGCCGCCGTCCTGGTGTGGTCGCTCTTCCCGGTCTTCTCGATCGCGATGACCTCGTTCAAGACGCCGGCGGGTCTGTTCTCGGGCACGCTTCTGCCCGAGGAGTGGACGCTCG
This sequence comes from Microbacterium sp. Bi128, assembly GCF_918698205.1. Taxonomy (NCBI): domain Bacteria; kingdom Bacillati; phylum Actinomycetota; class Actinomycetes; order Micrococcales; family Microbacteriaceae; genus Microbacterium; species Microbacterium sp. Bi128. The sequence continues at coordinate 19,743 of NZ_CAKKMM010000016.1, forward strand.
ACAACTACGCCACGATCCTCGCGCCGGGCGGCAGCGCGCAGGACCTGTTCCTGCCGGCGCTGCGCAACTCGATCGGGATCTCGCTCATCGCGACGTTCATCGCCGTGGTGCTGGCGACGCTGTGCGCCTACGCCATCGCGCGCCTGGACTTCCCGGGCAAGCGCGTGATCCTCACGACGGCGCTCGCGGTGTCGGTGTTCCCGATCGTGTCGATCGTCACGCCGTTGTTCAACCTGTGGCGCGTCGTGGGGCTCTACGACACGTGGCTCGGGCTGATCATCCCGTACCTGTCGCTGACGCTCCCGATCTCGATCTGGACCCTCGCGGCGTTCTTCCGGCAGATCCCGTGGGAGCTCGAGCAGGCGGCGCAGGTCGACGGGGCGACGCCGTTCGAGGCGTTCCGCAAGACCGTGGTGCCCCTGGCCGCGCCCGGCGTCTTCACCACCGCGATCATCGCGTTCTTCATCGCGTGGAACGACTTCGTCTACGGCATCTCGTTGACGTCGACGGATGCCGCCCGCCCGGTGCCCGCGGCCCTGTCGTTCTTCACCGGGGCGTCGCAGTTCGAAGAGCCCACGGGCGCGATCTCGGCCGCCGCGATCGTCGTCACCATCCCCATCGTCATCGTCGTCGTGATCTTCCAGCGCCGGATCGTGTCCGGTCTCACGCAGGGCGCCGTCAAGGGCTGAAACCCGTCAAGGGCTAAAGGAGAGACTCCATGGCATCCATCACCCTCAACCGGATCGTCAAGACCTACGACGACGGCTTCACCGCGGTCAAGGGCGTCGATCTCGACATCGCCGACGGCGAGTTCGTGATCCTCGTCGGGCCCTCGGGGTGCGGCAAGTCGACGCTGCTGCGCATGATCGTCGGCCTCGAGGACATCTCCGACGGCGAGCTCAAGATCGACGACGAGGTCGTCAACGACAAGGCGCCGAAGGACCGCAACCTCGCGATGGTGTTCCAGAACTACGCGCTGTACCCGCATCTGACCGTCTACGAGAACATCGCGTTCCCGATGCGGCTGAAGTCGAGCGACCTGAGCGACACCGAGATCGACGAGCGTGTCCGCAAGGCGTCGAAGCTGCTGGAACTCGACGAGCACCTCGAGCGCAAGCCCGCGAACCTCTCGGGCGGGCAGCGCCAGCGTGTCGCGATGGGGCGCGCGATCGTGCGTAACGCCAGCGCGTTCCTCTTCGACGAGCCGCTGTCGAACCTCGACGCGAAGCTGCGCGGCCAGATGCGCACCGAGATCGCGCGCCTGCAGCGTTCGCTCGGGATCACGACCGTGTACGTCACCCACGACCAGACCGAGGCGATGACCCTCGGCGACCGCGTGGCGGTGCTCCGCCGCGGCGAGCTGCAGCAGGTCGCGAGCCCGCGCGGGCTGTACGACCAGCCCGTGAACCTCTTTGTCGCCGGGTTCATCGGCTCCCCGCCGATGAACTTCCTCAGCGGAACCGTCGACGGCGACGTGCTGCGGCTGCCGATCGCCGACGTGCCACTGGACGACCGCTTGCGTGCCGCGGTCGAGGGCCGCGACCTCGTCATCGTCGGCGTGCGACCCGATGCGTTCGAGGACGCCGACGCCACCGAGCGCGATCTCGACGGTGGCGTGACGGCGGAGCTCGACATCGAGATGACGGAATGGCTCGGCGAAGTGCTCTACGCCTACGTGCCGTACGAGACCGACGCCACGGTGAAAGACAAGCTGTCCGAGCTCGATCGCGACCTCGACGGCGAGAGCCTGCGCACCGAACTCGTCGTGGCGCTGGATGCCATGAGCTCGGTCCGGGCGGGGGATGCCGCGCGGCTGTGGTTCTCCCCGGACTCGCTGCACCTGTTCGATCCCGAGACGGGCGTGAACCTCACGCGCGACGAAGTCAAGGCCGAGAAGCTCGAGGAAGACGCCCGGGCCGCGCGGACGCGGGCGCTGGAGCGCGCGAAGGAACGTCAGGAGCGTGAGCAGCAGCGGGCATGAGCGCGTCTCCGCTCTAGGCTGGGGCCATGGGGGAGTGGCATCCGGACATCCTTGGCGACGGGTTCGCGCAGCGGACGTTGCCGCTCGGCGCCGATGATGAGGGCGAGGTGGTCGCCACCCTCGTGCGGGCGATGCCGAACCCGGGGGAGCGGCTCTTCGGGGCATGGCGTGATCTCGACGTGCTCTACGTTCACGGCTGGTCCGACTACTTCTTCCAGACTGGCCTGGCGCGATTCTTCACCGATCGTGGCGCACGGTTTCACGCGCTGGATCTGCGCAAGTACGGCCGCAGCATCCGGCCCGGCCAGACGCGCGGATACGTCGCCGCGCTCGACGTGTACGACGCCGACATCGAGGCGGCGCTGGAGGCCATGGGCACCGAAGCCCACGGCCGGCGTCTCGTTCTGCTGGGGCACAGCACGGGCGGTCTCACGCTGACGCTCTGGGCGGCGCGGCATCCGGGTCGCGCCCAGGCGCTCGTCCTCAACAGTCCGTGGTTGGAGTTGCAACTGGGGCCGCTCGGGCGTCAGGCTCTCGCCCCGATCCTCAACGCCCGCGCTCGTATCGATCCGCTCGGCACGCATCCGGCGGTCGACCTCGGCTTCTACACGCGCGCCCAGCGCGAGGTCGGCACCCTGCCGGACAGCCCCGACGGGTGGCGCCCGGAGCGCGGTTTCCCCACACACCCGGGCTGGCTCGCCGCCGTCGTCGCGGGCCACGCGCGGGTGGCATCCGGGATCGATGCGGGGTGCCCGGCGCTCGTGCTGCTGTCGGCGCGGTCGACCTCGGCGCTGTCGTGGAGCAACGCGATGCGGCACACCGACTCGGTGCTCGTGGTCGACGACATCGCTCGCGCGGCCACCCGCATCGCCCGGACGGTCACGATCGAGCGTGTCGACGGCGCCCTCCACGACGTCTTCCTGTCGGCGCCCGAGGCCCGGGATGCCGCCTACGCCGGACTCGACCGGTGGATGGGGTGGCTAGCGTAGAGCGCGAGCGAAGGAGCACCATGACCTCGACCACCCCCACGGAGCATTACCGCGCCGCGCGCGACGAACTGCTCGCGGCGCGCACCGATCCCGCCCGAGCGGCGTCGTTCGCGTGGCCGCGCATCGACGGTCCGTTCAACTGGGCGGTCGACTGGTTCGACCCGATGGCGCGCGGCAACGATGCGCCCGCCCTGATCGTGGTCGACGACGACGAGACGCACCACGAGCGCACCTTCGACGAGCTCGCCCGGCGTTCCGATCAGCTCGCCGCGTGGCTGGCGGCCCGCGGGGTACGCAAGGGGGACGCCGTGCTCCTGATGCTCGGCAACCAGGTCGAGCTGTGGGAGGCGATGCTCGCGATCATGAAGCTCGGCGGGGTCATCGCGCCGACCACGACCGCCCTCGGTCCCGGCGACCTCGCCGATCGCGTCGAGCGCGCCGAGATCCGCCACGTCATCGTCGGCACCCCGGATGCCGACAAGTTCGACCATCTGCCCGAGAGTCTCGGCCGCATCGTGGTGGGCGAGGAGCTGCCGGGGTGGGCCCGATACGGCGACGCGTTCCTCGCCGAGGCGCCGCCGGTGCGGCATCCGGGGACGACGGCCGACGACCGGCTCCTGCTGTACTTCACCTCGGGCACGACATCGAAGCCGAAGCTCGTCGAGCACACGCAGGTCTCGTACCCGGTCGGGCATCTGAGCACGATGTACTGGCTGGGGCTCGAACCCGGCGACGTGCACCTCGCGATCAGCTCGCCGGGGTGGGCGAAGCACGCGTGGAGCTGCTTCTTCGCCCCGTGGATCGCCGGGGCGACCGTGCTCGCCCTGAACTACGCGCGGTTCTCGGCCGAGCGCCTGCTGAACGAGCTCGAGAGGGACCGGGTCACGACGTTCTGCGCTCCGCCGACGGTGTGGCGGATGCTGATCCAGGCCGACCTGTCGGGCCGCCGGGGCGCATTGCGCGAGGTCGTCTCGGCGGGGGAGCCCCTCAACCCCGAGGTCATCGCTCACGTGCAGCGCGCGTGGGGGCTCGACATCCGCGACGGGTACGGCCAGACCGAGATGACGGCGATCGTGGCGAACACGCCGGGAGCGGCCCTGGTGCCCGGGTCGATGGGGCGCCCACTGCCGGGCTGCCCGGTGGTGATCGTCGACCCGCTCACCGGTGCGCACACCGACGAGGGTGAGATCTGCCTCGATCTCTCCGAGCGACCCCTGAACCTCATGACGGGGTACGTCGGCGACCCGGCGCGCAACGCAGAGGCGTTCGACGGCGGGCTGTTCCACACCGGCGACGTCGCCCGGCGCGACGAGACCGGGAGCATCACGTACATCGGCCGCACGGACGACGTCTTCAAGTCGTCGGACTACAAGATCAGCCCGTTCGAGCTGGAGAGCGTGCTCATCGAGCACCCGGCGGTCGTCGAGGCGGCGGTCGTCCCGGCGCCCGACGACCTGCGCCTGTCGGTGCCGAAGGCGTATGTCGTGCTCGCCGCCGGCCACGAGCCCGGCGAGGAGGTCGCTCTCGACATCCTGCGCTTCGCGCGGGCGAGCTTGGCGCCCTTCCAGCGGTTGCGGCGCATCGAGTTCGCCGAGCTCCCCAAGACGATCTCGGGCAAGATCCGCCGGGTGGAGTTGCGCGATCGCGAGGAGCGCGCTGCGCGCGGGGAGGTCGTCGTCGTGGAGTGGCGTGACGACAGACTGCGCGGCTGAGGGGAGGGTGACACCCCGCGTCTAGCTCGGCTCGGTCGTGCGGATCAGCCCGCACGTCACACACGACCACGCGACGAGGAAGCGCTCGTCGTCGAGGACCTCGAACCGCAGCGGGTCGCCGCACGTCGGGCACCGCGGCATCCCGTCGGGAGTGCTCACCGCGCGAACGTCACGTGGACGACGCCGCTCTCGGCGACCTCCGACGTGACGGTGTAGCGGGTGTCGAGGTGGCGCAGCTCGTCCCACAGCCGGGTTCCGCGGCCGAGAACGACCGGACGTACGGCGACGTGCAGGCGATCCACGAGGCCGGCGGCGAGGGCCGAGCGCACCGTGGACACCCCGCCGCCCACGCGCACGTCCGCACCCGCCGCCAGTTCCGTCGCACGGCGCACGGCATCCCTCCGGTGTTCTTACCGGTAGTTCGTGAACTGCAGGTCGACGTCGAGGTCGGCGGCCTTGAGGAGGCGTTGGACTTCCTGCAGGTCGTCGCGGGACTTCGACTGCACGCGCAGTTCGTCGCCCTGGATCTGCGACTTGACGCCCTTGGGGCCCTCGTCGCGGATGATCTTGCCGATCTTCTTGGCATCCTCTTGCGAGATGCCTTCCTTGAGCGTCGAGGTGATGCGGTACTCCTTGCCGCCGGCGACCGGGTCGCCCGTCTCGAGGCTCTTCAGCGAGATCCCGCGCTTGATGAGCTTGGTCTGGAAGACGTCGAGCACCGCGTTCGCGCGCTCTTCGGAGTTCGCCTTGATGAGGATCGCCTCGCCGCTCCACTCGATGGACGCGTCGGTGCCCTTGAAGTCGTAGCGCTGCTCGACCTCTTTGCGGGCCTGGTTGAGCGCGTTGTCGGCTTCCTGGCGGTCGATCTTGGAGACGATGTCGAATGAGCTGTCGGCCATTCCGCGATTCTATCGAGCGTCGACGATCCTGGCCCGGTGTTCTCCTCGCGCTCGTAGACTCGGATGCCATGCGAGCACTCACCGAGGACGAGGTCCGCGAGGCTTTCGTCAACGCCGCGCCGGAGGAAGTGCGGGTCGTGGCCGTGCCGCACGACTTCCTGCTCCTGGACTGGGACCACCTCGACTTCCTCGCGTGGCGCGACCCCCGCACGCGTGGTCGCGGGTACCTCGTCACCGAGCGCGAGGGGCGCCTGACGGGCGTCGTCCTGCGGGCGGCCGACGGGCAGTCGCGCGCGCGGTCGGCGATGTGCAACCTGTGCCACACCATGCAGCCGGGCGATCAGGTCGCGTTGTTCACGGCTCGCAAAGCCGGGGTCGCGGGGGAGCAGGGCGATACGGTCGGGACGTACATGTGCGGCGACCTGTCGTGCCACGAGAACGTGCGCCTCGCGATGCCGCTGGCGCCGAGCGAGATCCGCGGGAGTGTGGACATGAAGATCGACGGCACCAAGCGCCGTACCGAGGCGTTCGTCGAGCGGGTGCTCGAGACGGCCGGAGCCGACCGGTGAGCGGCCGTGTCGTCGTGATCGGTGACGCCCTGATCGACGAGCTGCGCGACGACGACGGTGTACGGGAGTTCGTTGGCGGCGCGGCACTGAACGTCGCCGTGGGGCTGTCGCGACTGGGCGTCCCGTCGTCGCTCATCGCCATGGTCGGTGACGACGCCGCCGGCGAGCAGATCCGCTCCTACCTCGCCGAGTACGACGTCACGCTGCTCGCGAGCCCATCCGAGCACGGTTCGTCGCGCGCGGTGAGCACGCGTTCGGCCGGCGGCGAGCCCGAGTACGTCTTCAACGACGCGGCGCAGAACCGACGCGTCCACTACGGCGACGCTGAGCGGGCGGCCCTGGCCGATGCGGCGATGGTCGTCGTCAGCTGCTTCCCCTTCGACGACGCGGAGCAGACCGACGCGCTCCTGGATGCCGTGGGCTCGGCATCCCTCGCGATCGACCCCAACCCGCGCGCCGGCATGCTGCACGACCGCGACGAGTTCGTGCGCGGCTTCGAGAAGGCCGCGGCGCACGCACAGCTGGTGAAGGTGGGCGAGGACGACTCCCAGCTGCTCTACGGCGCCCCGCTCGAAGAGCTGCGCGAGAAGCTCGCCGGTCTCGGCGTGGATGCCGTGCTCGCCACGTACGGCGCCGGGGGAGCGGCGATCGACGCCGGGGGGCTCACCGTCTCGCGGGCGATCGTCGAGCTGCCCGGCCGCATCGTGGACACGATGGGCGGCGGAGACGCGGTGCTCTCGACCACGGCCGCTCTGGTGCGTGCGGGGCTCCCCGAGGACGAGGCATCCTGGGGGTACGTCCTCGACCGCGCCATGGAGGTCGCCGCGGCCACATGCCGCAGCGAGGGTGCCCTGCTGCGCATCCCGGAGTGATCCCGCCCCGTTTCGTGACGCCTCCGGGCGTGATCCTGGCCCGTGTTGGAAGCACGCCCTCGGGGAGGGTAAGCTAGGTGATCGCGCCTCTGGTCGACTGAGAAAGCCGGGCGGGTGCGCACTTGGCGAGTTACCCAAGCGGCCAAAGGGATCTGACTGTAAATCAGACTGCATTGCATTCGGGGGTTCGAATCCCTCACTCGCCACCGTGACACCATGAGAAGAGCCCCGGGACGCCCGGGGCTCTTGTCGTTCGTGGCGATGCGTCTCGGCATCCGGGCTCGTGCTCAGCTGCTGTGGAGCAACTGCCGGGATTTGACTTCGAGGAAGGTCACGAGCGCCCCGAGGATGTTGAGCTCGTTGCCGAGGTTCACGATCTCGACGGCGGTGAGTTCGATCGTCGTGTCGCGCGCTTCCATCGTCGCCTTCCAGCGCCCGTCGCTCTCGCTGATGGGCTGGAGGTACGTGATGGTGGCGGCTTCGCTGAGGTCGACGACGATGAGGCCGCGGTGGGTGAGGGTGTCGTCCTGCTGCTCGAGAACGCGGATGTCGCTCCCGGTGAGGTATCCCAGGTTGCGGAACTCGTCGACCCACTGCTCCAGGAGCTGCAGGTCGAGTAGGTCACGTACGGGCACGGCACACTCCGTCTCGGGCGCGAGGATCGCGCTTCCGCCATTATCGCGGGCACCGGGGCGCATCGAGACCTGTGCTAATGATCCGGAAGACACGATCTCGTTCGATCGCGAGGATCGCCAGGGCTGAAGGTAGCACCATCTCGGCGCAGTAACTAACGATACGAACTATTCAGCGCCCTAAGTAGGGTGGAGTTATGCCCCGACGACCTCTGCTCTCTTCGGCGCTCGACGCCTACGTCGAGTCCCGACGATCCGCCGAGGCCGCGACCCGGGCCGAACTGCGCCTCAGCGAGACGGAGGTGCGTGCGCTGCTGCGCATTCGGGAGCACCCCGGCATCCGTCCCTCCCAGCTGCGCGACCATCTGAGCGTGACCTCCGCGGGAGTCACGACACTCGTCGATCGCCTCGTCGAACGCGGGCTGCTCCGCCGCGAACTCGACACGGAGGACCGGCGCGTCAACCACATCCATCTCGACGTCGACCTCGACGCCGAGCCCTGGTCCGAGCTGGACCGCGCGGGCCGCGACCTGGACGCCGCTGTACGGACCGAGCCCGCGGACGTCGCCGACGCGTTCGCCGAGACGCTGCACCGCATCATCCGGACGACGACGCGGCGCTGACCCCGGGCCCGCGGTCGAATGCCGCCTGCAGCGCGGCCAGGACGGCGCGGATGCCGGGCCGATCCGCCGTGCCGCGGCGCACCGCGGTGAAGATCTCGCGGCGCGGATTCCCGGGCAGATCGATCGAGCGCGTCGCGGGTTCGTCTCCCCCGAAGACGAGCGCAGGGATCATTCCGACCGCGTGACCGGATGCCACGAGGCGGACGTGTGCGGTGAGGTCGGCGAGCTCGAACCGGACGTCGGGTTCGAAGCCGGCGGCGCGGCACTGCTGCGTGGCCCACTGGCGCGCGGCGGTCCCCTCCGGCTCCATCACCCACGCGCGATCGCGGAGGTCGGTGAGCGTCGCGGCGCCGTCGCCTCGCGCGACGGCGAGGCGGATGGCATCCCGGCCCAGCGTGCGGCGCTCCAGAAGCGCGCGTTGTTCGCGCGTGTGGCCGGGGTACTGCTCGGCCACGGCCAGGTCGAAGCCGCGTGCGGCGACTTCGAACAAGCCTTCTTCCGGGGCGAGCTCGGCGATCTCCACGCGCAGTCGTGGCTCGGTCTCGGCGAGGACGTCGAGGGTGCGCGGCACGAGACCGTGCGCGGCCGACTGCATCACCGCGAGGCGGACGGGCGCCATGGACGGCTGCAGCAGCTCGAGCTCGGCGCGCGCCGCCTCGTCCGCGGCGAGCATGCGGGCCGCGT